>JBAXRO010000001.1:0-81065 GCA_037131165.1 Actinomycetes bacterium
TGCGCTTCGCCTGCGACGCGGTCGACGAGGGCCTCCTGACGATCGAGGAAGCGCTCTTGACGATCGACGCCTCACAGGTCGATTCGCTCCTTCACCCGCAGCTCTCCCGACCGATCACCGAGGCAGAGACAGTGGTGCGTGGGGTCGCAGCGTCCCCGGGGGCAGCTCGTGGGGCTATCGCCTTCTCGACCGAGGCGGCGATCGCCGCGGCGAAGGACGGGATCGCCACCATTCTCGTCCGCAAGCGGACCGAGGCCGATGACGTGGCCGGGTTCCACTCTGCGGTCGGGATCCTGACGAGCACCGGTGGCAAGGCATCGCACGCCGCCCTCGTCGCCCGGGGAATGGGAAAGCCCTGTGTGTGCGGTGCATCGCAACTGACCGTCGACTCCGAGGCACGCGAGCTTCGCCTCCCCGGCGGGATCGTCATGCGAGAGGGGGATCTCCTGACGATCGACGGCTCGAGCGGTGCGGTCACGACGACTGCGATCCCACTGGAGGAACCGCAACTCGGCGCGGACTTCGAACGGGTGCTCGAGTGGGCCGACTCGCTGCGCAGGCTCGGCGTCCGAGCCAACGCCGACACACCGGACGACGCCGCCAGGTCGGTCCGGCTCGGAGCGGAGGGAATCGGCCTTTGCAGGACCGAGCACATGTTCATGAGTCCCGAGCGCCAGAAGCTCGTCCGGGCGATGATCCTCGCCCTGGACTCCGATCGCAGGGCGCAGGCGCTCGATCGACTGTTGCCGCTCCAGCAGGGCGATTTCGAGCGGATCCTCCTCGAGATGGGGCACAGGCCAGTCACCGTCCGCCTGCTCGATCCACCACTTCACGAGTTCCTCCGCGACCCGATCGAGATCGAGGAGCGAATCGCCTCCGCCAGCGAAGCGGGCAACCCGGCGCTGGCCGCGGACCTCGGCATCGAACTCGCTCGCACCCTCGAGCTCCAGGAGGCGAACCCGATGCTCGGGACGAGAGGAGTCCGGCTCAGCCTGCTGCACCCCGAGATCCTCTCGATGCAGGTCCGCGCCCTGTGCCGTGCCTCACTTGCCGTCAGGCCCCGCGTCGGGACCACCCCGCGCGTTGAGCTGATGGTCCCTCTCGTCGCGTTCGAATCCGAACTCTCGCTGGTGAGCGACTCGGCACTCGCGATCGCAGCCGAGGAGGGGTTGGCGGGCAGCGAGGCGCCGCTGATCGGGACGATGATCGAGCTCCCGAGGGCTTGCGTGACGGCCGACCGAATAGCGGAGCGGGCCGACTTTTTCTCATTCGGGACGAACGACCTGACACAGACGGCACTCGGATTCTCGCGCGACGACGTCGAAGCCTCGATTCTCCCGCTCTACCTCGAGTTGGGGATCGTCGACCGGTCACCCTTCGAGTCACTCGACGGCGAAGGCGTCGGGGAGCTCGTCAGGGTCGCGGTCGAGCGGGGTCGTGGGGCCAAGCCCGGCCTGCAGCTGGGCGTGTGCGGGGAACACGGCGGAGATCCGGACTCGATCGCCTTCTTCGAGTCCCTCGGCCTCGACTACGTGTCCTGTTCCCCGTTCCGCGTGCCGACCGCTCGAATTGCCGCCGCCCATGCGAGCTTGCGCGGGCATCCGGCTGACCAGTCGGAAGCAGGACTCCCGTCACCGGATTGATGTGAGTATGCTCACCGGCGCAGCCAACCAAGTAGTTGCTGCCAGTAACGGTGTGAAGCGCAGATCCGCCCCCCGACAAAAAACAGGTGCCGAGTTGCACGAAGAACTACTGGGACTGCTGTTTGACCGGAGCACGACTCCGATGCTGCTCGCCGACGATGAGAGGCGCTACGTCGCGGCTAACGACGCCGCCTGTGATGCGTTGGGGATCGAGCGCGACCGACTGCTCGAGATGCGGATCGAGGAGCTTGCCACCCCCGAGGTGAGGGAACTGGTCGCCAGCCAGTGGACCGAGTTCCTCAAGGCCGGCTCGCAGAGCGGCCCCTACACGCTCCAGACTCCGGACGGCAGGAGCCACGAAGTGCTCTACAGCGCGACGGCAAACGTCGGGCCCGGCCTGCACCTCTCGATGTTCATCACACCAGAGATGGCCGACCCGGAGCTGGACCTCGATCAGGGGTCGGCAAGCGATCCCGATCGGACCGATCAGGGCTCGACAGATCAGAAGGAAGCCCTCAACCAGATCCTCAGCAACGCCAGCACCGCGATGCTGATAGTCAACGACGACCGCGGTTTTGTCGCCGGCAACCAGGCCCTCCTGGACCTGCTCGGCTCCACGATCGAGGAACTCGAGCCGATGACGATCGACGATGTGATCCCTGAGGACGTGAGGCCGACAATGACCGAGCGCTTCGAACGGTTCCTCGAGGACGGCTCCCAGTGGGGTCCGGTCCAACTGACGACACCGACCGGTAAACAGGTTGAGGTGGTCTACAACGGCACGGCGTCGATCGTGCCCGGGCTGCACCTGATCGAGCTCCTGCAGGGATCCGCCCGGGAGCCGGCACTCAACTTCGAACACGGCCTCCGCGTCGACGGTCAGGTCGGAACCGCCCTCACAACCCGCGAACGCCAAGTCCTGTCGATGCTCGCGCTCGGGGAGACCAACCAATCGATCGCCTCGAATCTGGGGATGGCACCGGAGACCGTCCGCAACCACACGAGGGCGGCCCGGCAAAAGCTCGGAGCCCGATCCCGCTCGCACGCGATCGCGATCGCGGTCCAGACCCGCCAGCTCGACCTCGACGGGACGGGTCCTGCGGGCTGACTAGCCGTATGAGCCCGCGACCCCATCGCCGGTCTGCACCCTTCGCAGGACGGCCGGGGCCGAATCGGTTCCGTTGACCCTGATCCTCGGCAGGGCGAAGGGGTTGTCCTGGGGCGAGGCAACCCCGGGCTCGACTGTGGTCGCGGTCAGATAGCCAGCCTCCCGCACCGCCCGCTGGACCCTCTGGTCGTTCTTGCCGGCCGGATAGCAGAAGGTCTCGACCGGAACACGGAACAGCTTCCGAAGCAAGGCTCGCGAACCCGCCACCTCCTCCGTGAGCTGGGCCTCGCTCACCGTCGGCAGGTCCGGGTGGGTCATCGAGTGGGCGCCCAACTCCCAACCCAGTGCGATCAGCCCCTTGACCTGGGGGACAGTAAGACCCCCACTACCGATGTTCTTGCCCTCGAGGTTGAGGACCCCTGGCCAACCGACCGAGCGGAGGATCGGCCGCGCCGTCGCGAAGTGGCTTAGGTAGCCGTCGTCGAAGCTGACCACAATCGGCTTCGACGGGAGTCCGGGGCCACCCCGCCAAGCCTTCCAGACCTGGGCGATCGTGACTCCCTTGTAGCCCTTGGAAGCCAGCAGCGAGATCGTCTCGCGGAAGGTCTCCGGCGGGGTCCACAACTCCGGGTAGGCCACGCCGGGCCCGGGGGCCTTGACGACGTGGTACATCAGGATCGGGACGGACCCCCGGTAAGGGCCGGTGTTCGGCTTGGGAGCGGCGGCTGAGGCCGCGGAGACGGCGCCGGAACCGGCCCGCGCGGCCTTCCCCTCCCCTGCCCCCTCGGTCCCGCCGCCACCGAACAGCCCGATGGCGGACGCGACCGCCAAGAGCACGAGTACGAGCGCTCCGCCGGCGACGAGCCGCCGGATCGCGACAGAGCGGGTGGAGTCACTGTCGCCCATCAAGACGGGGTCACAGTACCCCACACACTCGCTGCGTTCGCAAGATCAGGGCCCGACCGGCCGCCACTGGAGTCCGGGGTGACATCCGATCAACGATCAACGCGATCCAAGGAGCGCTGGCCGCGACCCTGACTGCACAGCGCCAAGCCGACCCGGTCAGGGACTCGGGCCCTGCGTGACACCGCCGCCACGTGAGCTCAATCAGCCAGGCGACGATCCGTAAATCGGGGAGACAGGATTTGAACCTGCGACCGCCCGGCCCCCAGCCGGGTGCGCTACCAGACTGCGCCACTCCCCGTCGGTCCTAAGCGGGCGACGGGAATCGAACCCGCCCTAAGAGCTTGGAAGGCTCCTGTGCAACCACAACACTTCGCCCGCAGGACTGGACGAGAGTCTACCGCCGCGGTGAGGCGAGGCGCTCTCGGGCCATCTCCGGTCAGGAACCGAGTCGGGGTCCGCGTTCGTCGCGAGTCAAGGCGCTCGCCCCGCTGGCCGGGTCGAGCTCGAGATCGAGGCCAACCATGATCGCGGCCAGTCCGGAGTAGACGGCGACGATCAGCTGCAGTTCGACGATCTCCCTGGAGGTGAGGTGGCCGCGGACGACTGCGAAGTGCTCATCGGAGGCCCGACCCCTATCGACAGTGACCCTGACGAACTCGAGCATCGCTCTCTCCCCATCGTCGAAGCCGGCGAGGTCAGCCGAGCGAAGCAGGCCGATCTCGGCGTCCGTGATGCCGCAGAGCCGGGCCACCTCCTCGTGCTGGTGCCACTCGTATTCGCAATCCGTCAACCGAGCGACGAGCAGGATCGCAAGCTCACGGCGCCTGGGCGACAGCTCGGCGTCGTTCCAAAGAGTGGCGGTCAGGCGGATGAAATCGGGGAAGGCCGGGCCTGCATTGGCCAGCAGCCGGAAGATCCCGAGATCGGGCAGTGCGGCCAGAGCCGCTCGGGAAGTGTCAGCGAGCCTGTCTTCGTCAGCGAAGGGGATCCTTGCCATTGCAGAGAACCTACCGCCGCTCGGGCGATCGATGAGGCGGCCCCGGGGCCTCAGTTGAGGATGTTCACGGCCCGGGCCGCGACCAGCAGGACCGTCACAGCGGAGATAGCCGACCCATTCAACATCAGCAGTTTGCAGCGCCGGGAGAGTGGCATCGCGTCGGTCGGACTGAATGCGATCGAGTTGGTGAACGAGATGTAGACGTAGTCGATCAGCTGCGGCTGCCAGCCGGGACTGACAAGCTGCGGGTTCTCCGTCTGCGGGAATTGGAAGTCCCGATCGAGCCCCGAGTCCGACCGCCTCGCATCGGGTCCGCCGCCGTCGAGCTCCCAGAACAGGAGACCGAAGGCGATCACGTTGGTCCCCCAGATCGAGAGTCCCTTGAGCAGCAGCTCGACCCCATGGGTCTCCTGAGCCTTGATCAGCGAGCCGATCAGAATCGCGAGCGAGAAGAGGTTGACGACACCGATCACCGCGACCAGGGCGATCGAGACCTCGCGACGATGATCCGAACGCTCCAGCCTGCGCCTCGAGCCTGGAAGAGTCAGGGCCAAAATCAGAACAAGCTCCGGCACGACTCCGATCAGCCACGCCCACCCCGGGATGCCGAGGGTCGTCCAGCCTCGATCGATGCTGACCGAGGCGAGCAGGACCTGCAGCCCCACTGCGACGAGGACGATGAGCGGCGCCTCGACCCTCTGCTCGTGCGAATCGTCGGCGTTGCGATCGGTCCCACGGTCGGTCACTTCGGGAACGCTAGCCCGCAGAGCCGATGGCATCGCTCGGGCCCAGCGGCCCGCCCTCACGGTCGGCCGTCGGCGAGAGCGGCCGAGCCGCCCCTATCGCCGACGGCGCGGCGATACTCATCGCTCCCCCTTGCTCTTCCCGACCTTCATATTCACAGTCTTCTTCCTGGTCGTCTGGCCGCTGAACTGGCTCCTGATGCGCAGGCCCGGCCGCTGGCAGGCGCTGATGTTGGTCTCCGGTTACGTCTTCTACTCGTGGTGGGACTGGCGCTTCGCTCTCCTTCTCGCTGCCTCCACTGTTGCCAACCAGGTGTTCGCGGTCCAGGTCAGTCGGGCGAGCGACCCGGGCCGACGGAAGCTGATCGTCACCGCGGCGGTGGCGACAAACCTCGCCGTGCTCGGCTGGTTCAAGTACTTCAACTTCTTCACGACGAGTGCGGCAGACCTCCTCCACACCGTCGGCATCGGATGGGCCGCACCGACAGTCACGACCGTCCTTCCGGTCGGAATCTCCTTCTTCACGTTCATGGCGCTCAGCTACGTGATCGACGCCTACCGCGGGGCCTTCGAACCAACGAGCCTCTCGAAGTTCGCGGTCTTTCTCTCCTTCTTCCCGCATGTTGTCGCCGGCCCGATCGTCCGGCCTGCCGAACTCGTCCCGCAATTCGAGTCGCCTCGCGATCCCCGAAGGATCGATGCCGCGCGCGCATTCTTCCTGATCGGCGGCGGGCTGTTCAAGAAGGTCGTGATCTCGGGCTACATGGCATCGATCGCGGACCCCGTCTTCGCGTCGCCGGAGACCCACTCCGCACCTCAGGTCGTCGTGGGGATCTACGCCTATGCGATTCAGATCTACTCGGACTTCAGCGGCTACACCGACATGGCGATCGGTATCGCACTCCTTCTGGGATTCAAGTTCCCACAGAACTTCAACCGCCCATACTCGGCGGCAGGACTGAGGGACTTCTGGCGCCGCTGGCACATGACGCTCTCGCGTTGGCTGCGCGACTACCTTTACATCCCGCTGGGAGGCAACAGGAAGGGCCCGTCCCGGACGAGCGTGAACCTCCTCGCCACGATGGTGCTCGGGGGTCTCTGGCATGGGGCAGCCTGGACCTTCCTCGCCTGGGGAACCCTCCACGGGCTCGGGCTCGTGACCGAACACCGCCTGGCGGCGCGACGCGAGCAGACGGGACGCAAACCGAGCCTCCCGGGCTGGGCATCGAAGCTGCTCGCGGTGAACTTCGTCGTGTTCGCGTGGATCTTCTTCCGTGCGACCTCGTTCGGCGATGCGTTCGACGTGATCGGGAGGGTCTTCACCGGCTGGGGCGATCCCGGTGCAGCCTCACTCGGAGCGATCGCCGTAATCGCAGCGATGTTCGCAATCCAGCAGATCCCGTCGAGCATCGGGGAACGGGCGATGGCGGTTTTCTCCCGTGTCCACTGGGCCGCCCAAGGAGCCGCACTCGGCGTGTTCCTGATGGTCGCGGGCGCGCTCAGCCCAGCCGGGGTGGCCCCCTTCATCTACTTCCAGTTCTGATGGAAGACTCGCCGACACCGCGACGCCCGTCCGAAGCCCCGACTGAGGAAGGTCGGAGGTTGGAACCCGTTGGACTGGCGATGGGCACCGCGCTGATCGCACTCGCACTGGCCGCCCTGCTGAACGCCAACGGTATGCACCGCAATGCCTCGATCCAGCCGGATTCACCAGCGCGTGACGTTGCAATGGCGGTCACAGGGGCGGTGGCCGACCTCAGCGGGAACCTCGGCCTGACCGAGCCTCGCCACCTGATCGCGTCGGCAGTCGGGAACGAGACCAAGGACGACATCGTCACCTCGATCGGCACCGCGCCGGCGCGCAAGGCACCTCCCCCAACCCCGTTGAAGCGGACCTTCACTCGGAGTCGCCCGATGAAGCTCTACGCAGGCGGAGACTCCCTCAGCCTCGAGACTGCCGACGCTCTCTCGGCTGCTGCTCCGAAGACCGGAGTGATCGACATGGCCGAACCGGACGGTCACCTCAGCACCGGCCTGATCCGCCCGGACACCTTCAACTGGTTCGAGCGGGCCAAGGAGGTCGAGGCGACCATCAAGCCGGACGTCTCCGTCCTCATCTTCGGCGGCAACGACAACGATTCCTACATGACTGGCGGTCCGGATGGGGGATTTGCGGCCGATTTCGGCTCTCCCAAGTGGCGGCGCGAGTACGGCCGCAGGGTCGGCCTGGTGATGGACACCCTGACTCAGCGGTCCGGCCAAACCCTTGTCTGGGTCGGCGCGCCAGTCGCCCAGGACGCCCAACTCGACTCCCAGATGAAGGTGCTCAGCAGCGTCTACAGGGCCGAGGCCACGAAGCGCAAGGGCTCCGTCGTCTACTTCGACCCTGATCCCCTCTTCGCTCCGAACGGCCAGTACCAGACCTCGATCGTCCACAAAGGGTCACAGGTCGTCGTCCGCGAGCCCGATGGACAGCACCTGAACACGGAGGGCGGGGTCGTACTCGCGGACGAGATCCTCTCCCTGCTGGGCCGCAGGTTCAACCTGGCCGGCGCCAAGCCTGACGGGGGAACTCAGTCCGGCTGAAGGGGCCGGTCAAGTCCCCGGAGTCGCACCCCCCGACCCGTCGTCCTTGTCCGGCCATCCGGCCCAGGGCGGGCAACGCTTGAGAGCGGCGACCGTTGCCTTGGCGCGGGCAACGTAGCCGGCATCGGTCGGATGGACCGAGTCGTACTTGAACCAGTCCGGATTGGCAGCAGCCATCTCGGCCCACGGGACCCGCCTCACGTTGGGCCAGGCTTTGGCGGTCTGGTCGATGACGGCGTTGAGTTCAGTAAACACCATCGGAGGCCTCGGCTTGCCCCGCTTGGCGGGCTTGGGCTTCTGGTAGAGCGTCGTCCAGATCACGCAGCGCTTTGCGCCCAGCATGCCCATGATCGAATTCACGTGAGTGCGGAACAGTGAGACGCCAACGGAGTCGTAATCGTCGTTCGTACCGAGAGCGACCACCACTGCACCGGGAAGCCCGGGGAGCTTCTTCCTGATCAGTGCGACGCCTTGGTACGCGTGGCGCCCGATCCTCGCGTCGACCGTCACAGTCGACGGGGATGCGAACTGCTTCAGATACGGACCGGAGTCGACTGTCAGGGAGTCACCCTGTACGTAGATGCCCGACTGGATCGCCGCGGCTGCCCTGCCTGTCGGCTTCGCATTCGATTCGACCGGTCCGACTGCCGAGGCAAGAAGGACCGCGAGGATCAAGGAGGTCGAGCCGGCGAGCTGGATTCGCAGCACGCGGACCCGGCCGATGATTGGCCCGGGCACAACTTCAGGGTAACCGGAGTGTGTGGGCTGCGAGCCGCATGGGTGGGCGTGAAGCGGGCCGATCAGCGGCTCTCGGTCGGCACCAGACCGTCGCTGTGGCCGGTGTCGTCCGGCGGCCAGGCTCCATGCCAGTTGGCCAGGCATCCGTCGAGGTCGATCGTCGTTCCGGACATCGCCCGACCGAGCGGACCGGCGAGCAAAGCCACGAGCGCCCCGTAGTCCGCCACGTCGCCGAGCCGCTGGAGCGGGACTGTGCGCTCCGCCGACTGCCAGATCGGCTCCGGGTACTTCTTCAGCGACTCTGTCGCGAACCGCCCGAGCGCAAGCGAGACGACCGACACCCCGTCACCTCCCCAACGAGTGGCGAGTTCGCGACCGAGCGCTTCGACCGCGGCCCTCGCCACGCCGGTGTGGGCCATCCCGGGCATGCCGGTGTGGGGCGACACGGTCGTGTTGATGATCGTCCCGGAGGCCGCCGGGCGCATCGCAAGCTCCCAGGCCGCTTCGCACATTCTCAGCGTCCCCTCGACGTTCAGCCTGCGAACAGCCGAGAACCCCTTGGTCGAGATGCCCTCCGCCGGCGCCCAGAACTGCCCCCCGGCGTTGTTGAGCAGCAGGTCGAGCCGACCGTGCCGCTCGAGGGCGGCAGCGATGATCGCCTCGGCCCCCTCGTCCTCGCGGATGTCGGCGCACACGGCGCTCGCATCGCCCGGGATCCGTTCGATTGCGTCGTCGAGGACCTCCCGGCGGCGGCCGGCGATCACGACAGAAGCGCCGCAGGCGCCGAGCTCCGACGCGGCGGCGAGACCGAGGTTGGTGCCGCCACCGGTGACGACGGCCACTCGGCCGCCGAGGGCGCCCTCGGCGAGAAGCTCCGGCACGCTCAGTCCCGCTCCAGTGCGGCGAACGCCGCCTCGAGATCGGGAAGGTCACCGGCGTGGGCCGCGACGTGGACCCAGCGCACGATTCCGCGGCCGTCGACGGCGAACGTTCCCGCTCCCTGCCAGCGCGTGCCGGCGGCGTGGCGGTTGCGGATGCCCTGCCCGAGCAGGCTCGCGACCCCCTTGAGCGAATCCGCCCCGGAGAAGTGCTTCGCGTTGGTCAGGCCGAGACCCCAGGCGGCATAGGTGCTTCGCGACGGGTCGTCGATGCAGATGACTCCCTCGGCACCGCCGATCCTCGATCGCCAGGCCTGAGCGGGCTGCGGCGGCGCATGGCCGACGGCGACCGCGGTCACTGCCGGGTGGCGCTTGTGTTCGTCGCGCAGCCGGCGGAACGTGGCCTCGGCGAAGGGACAGCCGGCGTGCCTCAGGAAGCAGACCACCTGCCCGGGCTCCTCCCACGGAGGTCCGGGAGCAGCAGGCGCCGGCTCCCCCACCCGAGGAAGGGGAGCGGTGTCGAGATCCGCTGGTCGGATGAAGCTCTTCGGACCCATCGCCTCGATCCTACGGACCGTTTCGCCTTCCGCAATGGAAAGCCCGGCTCTTCTGTCACGATTGCCCGGTGAAACCGACCCGGTTCCTCGGTCTTGCTCTGGCTGTAATCGCGCTTGCCGTGGTGATCCAGACGGTCGTACTGGCACCGGTATCGGGACATCCCGACCGAGGGGTACTCCCCCCGATCGACCAGCAGGCACCGAGCGAACCCCGCTGACCACCGCCCCGACAGGAGACGACAGTGAACCAAACCTTCGGCCTCGTGAACGAGGTATTCGGCCTTCCCGCACACCCTCTGCTCGTCCACGTCCCGGTCGTGCTGATACCGCTCGCATTCATCGGGTTGATCCTGATCACCGTCCGGCCCAAGCTGAAGAGCTCGCTCCTCCTGCCGACCGCAGCAGTCGGGTTCGTCGGCGTCCTCGGGGCGATCTTGGCCTCGGAGGCGGGCGAGTGGCTCCAGGCCAGAGTCGACGAGTCCAACTTGATTGAGCAGCACGCCGAGCTGGGCGAGATGAGCGTGAACCTCTCGATCGCCTTCGGCTTGGTGTTGGTGCTCCTTGCCGCCCGCTACCTGCTCGTTGAGCGCAAGCTCACTGGGGAAAATGCCGTCACGAAGATCTTGTCGCCTGCATGGGTCGGGATGGCGGCGACCGTCGGTGCACTCCTGTTCGGCGCGCTCGCAACCACATGGCTCGTGCGCACCGGCGACTCGGGCGCCAAGTCGGTCTGGGACGGCAAGGTGTCCGATACCCCGCGCCCCGGGGCCGAGGAGTAACGGCATGCCGGCCGCAGGTCGCGGTCGGCGCAAGTCAGCGGGGGATGGAGGAATCGAACCTCCCGTTGCGGTTTTGGAGACCGCCGTGTTACCGATACACCAATCCCCCCGGTGCGGGGCAATCCTAGCCTGAGCGCGAGGAGCCGGTCAGCGAGCGACGATCGTCATGCGGACCGGCGACAGTCCGGCAGCATCGAGCACCGCCGCTGCGTACATCGCGGTCAACACCTCCCGCTCGGTGAGGCGCTTTGCCTTCTCGGCTGCCGGACCGACCGGCCGAGCCGCAGTCGGCCTGCCGCTGCCCGCAACGGATCCTCTTGCGCCGGACGAAACGGGAGTCGACGGTCCGTTTGATCCTTGGCTTGAGCCCCCGGCCTGCTGGCCGGCGCCACCGCCACCACCGGGCTTGGGCTTCGGGTTCGTCGCCGTGGAAGTCGAGACGCCACAACCGCTGAACGGGTCGCAGTACTGGTCGTCTCCGGACGAGGCGAGCGCTGCCGCAGGACCGGAAATCGCCGCCAGAGCGACCAGAAGGGCGACTTGCTTGGTGAATGGCTTGCGTGACATCTTCATCTCCCCAAACACAAGAGTACAGCCAAAGGTGCGCGCCACTCCGGGGCTTCCCGATGCGGGCGGAGGGACTTGAACCCCCACGGCCTTGCGGCCACCGGCTCCTAAGGCCGGCGCGTCTACCAATTCCGCCACGCCCGCATGCACCGGGAACGCCCGAGCTCCTGCGCAAGCTGCGCAGAACGCAAGCCGAGTGTAAGGTCAGGAGCGTGGAGGCGGGAGTCGTGGTGACGCACCCCAACAGGAATACGGCGGCGAGCAATCTCGCTCGCTCGCTCGTGATCGCCCTGCTCGGGGTCTCGATCGTCCTCATGCTGGCCGTCCTCGCGCTCGGCTGGACGGTCCTCGAGGGCATGCTGACTCTCTCGTTCGCCTACGTGATCGTCTACGTGATCCTCGCCTGGCGGGTGAGCCAATGGGCAAGGGGCCCACTCGCGGTCGGCGCCGCCCTCGCGATCCTCCTTGCGATCTTCACCGCCATCGCCTTCCCCACTTGGGCCGACCGCAACGCCCCCGGTTATGCGGCCGCCGAGACGCCCTGGGGCTCCGGCGGTGCCTCGCCCGGCCTGCTCGGCCTCCTCACGCTGCTGATCGTCGTCGCGCAGATCGCGCTCGTGATCGCCTCGATCCATGCCTTCCGCCAGGAGTGGCAAGTCGAGCTCGAAACGGCCGTCGAGGAACCGGGCCGCCGCCCTGAGGAGTCGGACCCGTTCGGCTCGGATCGACCGGAACTTGGCGAGCCACCCGACTCCCCGCCCGACGCCTGGAAGTAGGCCTGCTGCCGGGCCGAGGCATCGCCGTCTAGGATCGGACTTCGCAGAGGCATCGACTGGGATCACCTGCGGCGGGGGCGGAACGGTAGACGCGGCGGACTCAAAAGCCGCTGTCCGCGAGGACGTGTGGGTTCGATTCCCACCCGCCGTACTTGATCCCCGGTCAGCCGAGCTTCATCTGCGGCCATGACCTTCCCGGACCACCGCAGCTGAACGCCTCGGCCAGTTCGGCGACGACCGCGGCATCCCCGGCAGCAATCCCGACTGGCCAGCCGGGCGTCGGCAGCAGTTCCACCTCGAGGCCGGCAGCCAGGCAGATCAAGCCGCCGGCTGCGACGTCCCACTCGCGGCCTCCGTGCTCGGCGTAGGCGTCGACCCTGCCGATCGCCGCCCAGCAGAGGTCAAGAGCGGCGCTACCGCCCCGGCGGATGTCGCGAACCCTCGGGATCAGCCCGGCGAGGACTCGGGCCTGCCTCTCCCGGACCGACGCCTCATAGTCGAAGCCTGTGGCCAGCAGGACCCCGGCCAGTGGGTCGTCCCCGACCGGCTGGCGGTCAGGCCGTTCGAACTCGTTGCCATTTAGCATCGGCGCCCCGAAGCGCACTGCACTGAACTCCTCATCCCGGAGGACGTCGAGCACCACCCCGGCCAGCGGCCCCTCGGAATCCTCGACAGCCACCGAGACGCACCACTGGGGATGGCCGTACAGGTAGTTGACCGTCCCGTCGAGCGGGTCGATCACCCAGCGCAAGCCGCTGACCCCGGCGTCCTCTCCCCCCTCCTCCCCGAGTACGGCGTCATCGGGACGCCTCGATGCGAGAAAACGCCTGACAGCTGACTCGGCTGCCTCGTCCGCCTCGGTGACGGGATCGGTGGGGCTGCTCTTTGCCCTGAGCACCGCGACCCGGCCCACCCTCTGGGCCAACTCCGCCGCAGCTATTCGCGCCGCTTCGCGAGCGAAGCCCAGCAGCACCCCGGGGTCGTCGGAAGTCACGCCGTCAGGTTCGGACGGGCATCGGCCCACTGGCGGTCGGCCTCGAACTGGGCCGCGAGCGAGATCAACAGCTCCTCCGAGTCGGGCGGGCCGACGAGCTGAACCGCGAGCGGCAAGCCATCCCGGTCGAACCCGGCCGGCAAGCTGATCGCGGGCTGGCCTGTCATGTTCCACGGCGCCGCGTAAGGGGTGAACCGAGCCACCCCGTTGAAGGCCCACAGCGCACCTCGATCGCGGTACTTCCCGACCGGCAGCGGCTGAGCCGCCAAGCCGGGAGTGACGAACACGTCGCAGGAGTCGAAGATGCGGTTGAGCCTCGAGGCGGAGCTGGACTCGGCCTGCATCGCGCGGGCGAGAACGCCGTCGCCGATCAGCCGACCGATCCTCGCCATCCCCTTCGTCCGCGACTCGAGCAGCTCCGGCCGCTCAACGGCAGCCGCATCGTCGGAAATCCCGCGGAAGTAACGCGGCAGGAAGGCGGGGATTGCCGTCCCGTAACCCGGCTTGACCTCGGACGTCGAATGGCCGAGGCGCTCGAGCACGCCGACGGCCTGCTCCATCGCCCGGCGCTGTTCCGCCCCGATCGGACCGGGGAGCGGCGTCTTCGCCGAGTAACCGATCCGAAGCGGGTCCGGAGTCGTGCCGGCAGCAGTCAGGTAGCGCCCGTCGCCGTCGGCGAGGACGTCGAGCAGGAGGGCGGCGTCGACGACGCGGCGGGCCAACGGGCCGAGAACAGAGAGGCCGTACCAGGCGTCGGCCTTGGGAGCGATCGGCACCCTGCCCCGCTGCGGCTTAATCCCGACCAGCCCGCAGCACGACGCTGGGATCCGGATCGAGCCCCCTCCGTCGCTTCCGAGGGCACCGCCGACGAACCCGGCAGCAACCGCGGCAGCCGAGCCACCGCTCGACCCGCCGGGAGTGTGCGCGGTGTTCCACGGGTTGCGGGTCAACCCGAAGGCCTCACTCTCGGTGAACGGGAAGATCGTGAGCTCGGGGACGTTGGTCGTGCCGACAAGGATCGCACCGGCCTGCCGGAGTCGCCTGACCGCCTCGGCGTCATGCTGCTTGGGCTCGGACGAGGTGGCGCGCGAGCCGTTGCCGGTTGGCTGGCCGGCAACGTCGGTGTCGTTCTTGATCGCGACCGGAACGCCATGCAGCGGACCTCCGCCTGACGCGCCTGCGGCATCGGCTGCCTTGGCTGCCGCGATCGCCTCGTCGCGCATCACCACTCGGAATGAGTTGAGCAACCCGTCGAAGCGTTCGATCCGATCGAGGCTCGCGGTGACCAGCTCCACCGAGGTGACTTGGCCGCCGCGAACCATCTCGGCTTGCCGGGCGAGGCCGGCGAACATCAGATCGTCTTGATCCATCGCCACCGAACCTTACCCACGGGTGGGGTTGCTGGGAACATCAAGTCATGACCGTCGCTACTCGAGCCTCCCTCTCCTCGCCCGAACCGGGCGAAGCCTGCAGCTACGCCGAGCTGAGGACTGCCGAGGATCTGGCCGAACGGATCGGTGAGACTGGCCGCAATGTCCTCTGGAGACCGGTTTGGGTGCTTGGCGATCCCGGCCTCCACTCCGCACTTGTCGCTGTGGCTGCCACCCTGATCGGTCTGGCGTCGATCGAGTGGCCGGTGCCTGCTGGCTTTGCACTGACCCTGCTGCTCGCCCTCTGGAGCCTCGAGCTCGGCGGGATCGCAAGACCGCTTGCCATGCTCCAGCCGAAACGCGCCTCGCAGGATGTGATCGCCGACGATCCGCGCGGCTCGACCGGGGTCGGGAGCGTCCTGCTGCTCGTGCGGGCCGACCTGCCTCGCCGCAGGCCGCGCGTCATCGAGGCGGTCTCGTCCCGACTCGGCGAGCTCGCCTGGCTCGTGCTCGCCCTCACCCTCCTCGCTGCCGCAGGCCGCGCCCTTGAGTGGAACGAGGACACGATTGCGCTCGCCCAGCTTGCTCCGGCGATGTTCGCGCTCGGGATGCTCTCCGTTGCCCTGCTCGGTCGCTGGTCACAGCCGATCGAACCGATTGAAGGGTGGACCGGCGTTGATCAGGCCCTTGAAGCGATCGCTGTGCTCGACAGGGAGGAGACAGTCGTCAGGCGCAGCAACCTTGCGGTCGTCGGGGCTTCCGACATCGGGGGCACCACGAGGATCCTTCGATCGGACGGGAGCGCCTCCGTCGCTTGCCGCTGCTGGGAATTCCGATCGGGGGCTGAAGTCCTCGACGCGATCGGCGAAGCCGACTAGTCGCGCTCGAGGGCAGCCCTGATCGAGTCGAGCGCCTGCGGGTTCTCGGCCGAAGAGAGGTCGCCCGGGTCCTCGCCGATCGCGATCGCTCTCACCGCCCGCCTGAGGATCTTCGCCGACCTGGTTTTCGGCAACGCTTCGACCATCACGACCCGGGAGGGGGCGAAGGGGCGGCCCAGCTCGGCCGCAACAGACTCGCGAAGCCGCTCAGACACATCCTCGCTCCCAGGCTCCACCGGAACCCAGAAGCACCAGACGGCCTCACCCTTGGTCTCGTGCGGAACACCGATCGTTGCCGCTTCGGCGACTGCCGGGTCGGCGACGAGCACCGACTCGACCTCGGCGGGGCCGAGTCGCTTGCCGGCGACGTTGATCGCCTCGTCCGAGCGGCCGAACAGGAACCACTGGCCGTCGTCGTCGACGAGCGCCCAGTCGCCGTGGCGCCAGACACCCGGGTAGGTACTCCAGTAGGACTCTAGGTAGCGCTCGCGGTCCTTCCAGACCCCGCGGGTCATTCCCGGCCACGGAGCCTTGCAGACGAGCTCACCGACCTCGCCCCTGAGCGACCGCCCCTCACGGTCGAACACGTCGACTGCCATACCGAGGCACGGGCCACCGAGCGAACAGGCCTTGAGCGGCTCGACTGGGTAAGGGGCGAGGAAGCAGGCGCCGACCTCCGTTCCGCCCGAGATGTTGATGATCGGGACCCGGTCTCCGCCAACCTCCCGCGAGAGCCAGCGGTAGGGCTCGGGATTCCAAGGCTCGCCAGTCGAACCGAGGATCCGCAGCGAGTCGAGCCTGTGCGCCCGTGGCCATTCGTCACCCGCTGACTTCAAGGCGCGGATCAGGGTTGGCGAGATCCCAAGAACTGCGACCCGGTGACGGGCCGCCGTCTCCCAAACCCGGTCCGGGTTCGGGTAGTCGGGAGATCCCTCGAGCATCACCATCGCCGCGCCAAGCGAATGTGCTCCAACCATCGTCAGCGGTCCCATGATCCAGCCCATGTCGGTGATCCACTGGAATCGCTCCCCGGCCCTGACGTCGAGGGCGTAGGCGGCTTCGCTCGCGATCTTCACCGTGAAGCCACCGTGCACGTGGACCGCGCCCTTCGGCTTCCCGGTCGTTCCGGACGTGTAGGCGAGCATCCACGGATCCTCCGCCGCAGTGTCGGCAGCGACCGTGCCATCGGCCCCCGCGCCCGCGTCCAGGAACTCCGCCCATCCGATCTTCGAATCCGGTGCAAGATCGGGTTCCGGCAGGCCGTCACGCTCGAGCACGACCACCCGCTCGACCGTGGGGCACGAGCTGAGGGCCTCGTCGAGTGCCGGCAGGAGCTCGACCGGCTTGCCGCGCCGCCAAGAACCGCTGGCCGTGAGCACGAGCCGGACTTCCGCGTCCTGGAGACGGGAGGCGATCGCCCCGGCAGCGAACCCGGAGAAGACCGGCAGGTAGAGAGCGCCGGCCTTCGCGATCGCGTAGGCAGCAACAACCGCCTCGGCCACCATCGGCATGTAGACGGCGACGGCGTCGCCCGGTCCGATCCCGGCGGCCCGCAGAGCGGCGGTCAGGCGATCGACCTCGTCCCCCAGTTCGGCGAAGGTCAACTCGCGAACCGTCCCGTCCTCGGTCTCGGCGATCAGCGCCGTCACGGAAGCCGTCTCCTCCGAGTCGCGCCAGCGATCGACGCAGGCCGAGGTCAGGTTGATCTTGCCGTCGCTGAACCAGCGAGCCCACTCGACCCCGTCAGAGGAGTCGAGCGTCGTCGAGTACATCTCGCTGAAGCGGATCTCGAGATCGGCAACCACCTCGTCCCAGAACCGCTCGAGGTGGGTCGTCGAGAAGTCCCGCAGTTCATCGATCCCCGAGCACCCGAGGCGGCTCATCAGCCGGGCAACGTTCGTGGCCCGGGCCGCTTCCTCATCAGGCACCCATACGGCGTCATCCATCGCCGGGCGATCCTAACCGTCCCGAGCCGCCGGGGCCGACCGGAGGGGATTCAGTCGTCCGAGGAGCGACCGTTGCTTGCGGCCCGGCCGGCGACGCTGCCGATGCCCGGCGCCAGTGGAGCGCCGCCAGTCGACTGGACGACGGCCTTGCCGTCGGCGCCAACGCTGACCACGACCGGCTTGTCGGTCGTATTGCGCATCGATTTGGCCTTCGGCGAACCGGGGGTCAGTGCCAGCCCGGCGTCCTCGGGTACCGCGGAGAGCAGGTCTCCCTCTCTCGTCATCGAGACAACGGCGTAGCCGAGCAGAGCGGCGACGATCAGGCCGAGCGTGGCTAGAAGGACAGGTTTGGCCGCTTGGAGAAGCATCTATTCGAGGTTAGCGTCGGTTGTGGCCACCGGCAATGTGGTGTCGCTGAGGCTGATCGTCGCCGCAGCTCCGCCCTCTTCGCGGTTGCGGATCGTCACGTCCCCACCCCAGACCCGGATCAGGTCCCTCGCGATCGCAAGGCCCAGCCCGGTGCCATGGGCGACGGCCTGCCCCGCCGTCCCCCGCCGGAACCGTTCGAAGATCGCCTCGCCTTCGTCGGCTCCGATTCCCGGGCCTTGATCGAGGACCGACACCGAAGCGTCGCCCGCAACGATGACGATCTCCGTGTCGGGCGGGCAGTAGCGAACCGAATTCTCGAGCAGCGCGTCAACGACCCGATCGAGATCGGACGGGTCGCAGACACAGGTCGGCCGCGACGGGTCCGAGACCCGTTCGACCCTCACCCGGATCCCGCTCTCGGCAGCGATCGGCGTCCAGCGGTCGGCTGCCCGATCGACGAAGTCGGCAATCGCGATCCGCTCCGCCGGCCCTCTTCGCTCACCGATCTTGCTGAGCATCAGCAGGTCGTCGATGATCCTCCTGATCCTCGCGAGCTCCTTGAGCCCCGCGTCGAGTTCCTCGCCGGCGTCGGGCGAGACACCGAGTTCCTTTGCCTCTTCGACCCGCAGGCGCAGCGCAGCCAGCGGAGTGCGCAATTGGTGCGAGGCGTCGGCGACGAACTGGCGCTGCGACTCGACGAGGCGGATGAGCTGGTCGGTCATGTCGTTGAAGGCGATCGCGAGGTTCTGCTGCTCGGTCGGTCCTTCCACTGCGGCGCGAGCGTCGAGGTCGCCGCCCGCGACGTCGACGGCGACGCCCTCGAGCCTGCGCATCGGCCCGGAGAGCTGGTGGGCGATGACCCAGCCTGCTCCGAGTCCGAGGACGAGCACGAGCAGCCCGACTGCCGCGATCACGTAGATCGACCGCCTGATCGAATCGTTGAGCGCCTCGGGTGACTGCGTGATCCGAACCGCGCCGATCGTCTGGCCGAAGCTGACCACCGGGACCGCGGTCGCAAGCAATTCGCGGTTGAGGCTCTTGCTCGTCCGCTGAACCTGACTCGACTTGCCGGCCAGGGCGAGCTTGATCTCGGGACGGGTCGAGTAGTCCGCGCCGATCAGGTTCGCGTCGGAACTGTCGGCGAGGAGGATGCCCTTGGAATCGACGACGATCACTCGCCCCTTGACGTTGAACGCAGTCGTGCGCACCAACTCGCCGAGGTCCGGCAGCTGCGGGGGCTTGATCAGGCCGTTCGCGCTGACCGCCACGACGTCGGCCTGGGCCAAGGCGTTGCTGCGAAGGTCGGACCGGACCCTCTGGACCGAGCTGACTCCCAGCGGCACGGCAAGCGCAACGACCGCCAGGACGAGGATGTAGGCGAGCGCCCCGAGCAGTCGGGTGCGCAGGCTCAGGCTTCTTCCACCTCTTCAGGCGAAGCGAAGCGGAAGCCAACCCCCCGGACCGTGTGGATGAAGGTCGGGTCGGCGGGGTCGTCGCCGAGCTTCTTGCGAAGCCAACCGATGTGGACATCGAGGGTCTTGGTGGATCCGAACCAGTTCTCGTCCCAGACGTCGGCCATCAAGTCCTCGCGGGTAACCACCTTGCCCTGATCTTCGAGCAGCCTCATCAGCAGGCTGAACTCCTTCTTCGAGAACAGCAGCGGCTCCCCGGCCAGCGTCGCGGTGTGTGCCGATGGATCGACGTGGAGGGCCCCGATCTCGATCGGCTCGACAGCCGAACCGCCCGAACGCCGAGTAGGAGCGGATCGACGCAGGATCGCCCTCATCCGGTTGATGAACTCGCGGCCGCCGATCTCGCCCTTGACCTGGAAGTCGTCGGCCCCGAGCTCCAGTGCGAGGTTGATGCTGTCGTCCGACCCGTTGGCTGAGTAGACCATCACCGGCGTCGCTCCCTGGCGCCGGATCTCCGACATCACCACGAACCCGCCCTGCTGGTCGTCCGCCAAGCCGAGATCGAGGATCACGAAGTCGGGGACCATGCGGTCGAGGATGTCGCGAGCCTCCTTGACGGTTCTGGCAGTGATGACCTCGAACTCCTCGCGCTGGAGGATGCGGGTCATCGGGTCGCTGATGCCGGGATCGTCCTCGACGAACAGCACGACCGGGTTCGGCTCGTTTGCGCTGGACATATCTTGGAATCTACACCGAACCCCGGTTCCTAACCTGCCTTTAGGGACCGACGGCAGCCTTGTCGTCAACGATGAAGCTTCCTTCGACAAGAGCACTGCGGGCAGCCGGGTCGACCATCGTGGTACTCATCGCCCTGAGCGGGATCGTGATCGCCACCGACCCCGCGACCGGCCCGGCGACGAGCGCCACCAAGACGATCGTCCAGACGCGGGTCATGACGACTGAGAGGACAATCCACATCCCGGCTCAATCGGTCTCCGGCCCGACGGAGGCCGACGATGAGGGATTCGAAGGTGACGAGCGTGACTGATCGGACCGTAGCCGCCCGGAGCGCTCTCGCCGCGAAACGAGGCTTTGGGAAACCCTTGCCTCGGGTTGCCGGACTCGTGACTGCCACCCGGCCATTCTCCTTCCTTCGCACCGTTCCCCTCCCCTCAACCATGGAGAACTGACATGCCTTCCAGACGAGCACTGTTCGCAGCAACATCGACCGTCGGGGCGCTCGCAGTGCTCGGCGTGATCGCGATCGGTTCGAGCCCGCAGACACAGGCCGGGAAAGCGGCTGCCGCCGCCCCGATCGTGAAGACCCAGGTCAAGACGACGAAGCGCACCGTTCACGTCAAGAGCAAGCGGACGATCAAGGTCGTAAGGAGCTCGCCCGCCGGATCGGCCGGCGCCGTCGCCGTGGCGGCCTCCGCCGAGCAGGTCGGCGCTGGGCCGTCGCAGGCATCCCAAGCCGTCACCCGCAGCGGATCCCCGCCCTACTCCGAGGGCGAGAACGGCCGCGAGTACGAGAGCCACGAGGACTCCGGTGAGCGCGAACATGAGGACGCAGCCGAGGTCGAGGATCACGGGGAGGAGCGCGATGACTGAGTCAACCCCACAGCGGGACCCGAATCCGACCAAGCCGGCCCCGAAACCACGGCGCCGGAAGCTGCGCCCGGGACCGGTCTTCGCCACCGGCGCGACAACCTTCGCCATCGCATTGGGACTGCTCGGCTGGCAGGTTGCCGTCGGCCAGGACCCGTCCCTCGGGCACGGCAAGCAGAAGCCGAAGGTCGTCAACCGCACGATCCACCGGACGGTGATCCACAAGGTCTACGACCCGCCCAAGGTCGTCTATGTCGATCCTGCTCCGGGCTCCAGCGCCGGTTACTCCGGCGGTGGCGGTGGCGGCGGATATTCAGGCGGCGGTGGTTACTCGAGTGGCGGGTCCGGAGGCGGCAGTTCCAGCCCCGCGCCGGCACCCGCACCGACATACACGCCCCCGCCCCCCGTGTCGAGCGGCGCTTCCTGATCGGCGGCCCGGTTCGCATGGCCCTGCCCGAACATGACCTGAACTTCAAGGCGATGGGTTCGTCCATCCGCGTACTCAGCGGACCGCCCGCTCCGGCAACCGGGGGCCTCGACCCCGAAGGGGCGGCGGCTGGGGTCCGCGCGATGATCGAGCGCTACGAGGCCGACCTGACGCGGTTCGATCCGGCAAGCGAACTGTCCCGGCTCAATCGCGACCCGAGACCCATCGTTCCTGCCAGTGGGCTGATGAGGTCGCTGGTAGGCGCAGCGCTGTGGGCCGCAGACACGACCGACGGACTGGTCGACCCGACGGTTGTCGGAGCACTCGAGGAGGCCGGCTACGGACGATCCCTTGCCGACTCGCCCTCCGCCCCGCTCGCAGAGGCACTGGCGGCAGCACCGACCAGGCGCCCGGCTCGCCCTCGCAGCGACTCACCCTGGAGGCTGATCGCGGTAGACGACGAGCAGGGCACGGTCACCCGGCCGCCCGGAGTCCGGATCGACTCCGGTGGAGTAGGCAAAGGCCTCGCCGCTGACGTCGCCGCCTCGATGCTCGCGGACCGGATGCGCTTCTGCGTCAGCTGCGGAGGCGACCTCAGGGTCGGCGGCCCCGATGCGCTCGCCGACCCTTACCCGGTCCTGATCGAGGATCCATTCGGCGGGGATCCACTTCTGACCCTCAGGGTCGGGTCAGGTGCCGTTGCCACCTCCGGCCTCGGCAAACGCGTCTGGCAGATGCCGGACGGCAGCTTCGCCCACCACCTGCTCGACCCTTCCACCGGCTCCCCTGCTTGGACGGGCGTGCTCCAGGTGACCGCCCTTGCCGAGACGGCCCTGGAGGCCGAGACGCTCAGCAAGCAGGTGCTCTTGGGTGGACCGAGATCGATCCACCTGCTGGAGCGCCGCGGCGGAGTCGTGGTCCTCGACGACTGCACCGTGGAGCTGGTCGGCCCGGTGTCGCAAGCGGTCCGCCGCGGCGGGATGCGCCTCTACGAGGTGCCGGCGTGACTTTTGCCCTGACCAACCCGGACCCGCTGAAGTACGGCTGGTGGCTCGTGAGCAGGTCCGCTGGGATCACGGCCCTGCTGTTCATCACCGCGTCGACCGTGCTCGGCCTGTTCATGGCCAGCGGGATCGTGAAGCGCCCGGGCCTCAAGGGCAGGCTGATGCCGGCCCACGAGTACATCTCACTGTTCGCTCTGGTCGCGATTGCCGTGCACGGGATCGCTCTGCTTGGCGACAAGTGGCTCCATCCGACAGTCGCGCAGATCCTCGTCCCTGGTCTGATCTCCTACCGGCCGGTCGCCGTCGGCGTCGGCATCGTCGCCGGCTACGTCACGCTCCTCCTGTCCCTCTCCTACTACCTTCGCCGCCAGATCGGCATTCGTCGCTGGCGGCTCCTTCACCGATTCATCGTCGTCGTGTGGGTCATGTCGATCGGCCACGCCTTCTTGGCGGGAACGGATGCCGCGACCCTTTGGATGAGGATCCTTCTGCTGGCAAGCATCGCTCCCGCTCTGTTCCTCACTCTCTACCGCTGGCTGCCCGAGGACAACCGCCACCGCGACCTCGAGGCCCCGGGCGGGACGTCGGGCGACACGGTCGTGATCAGTCGCTGAAAGCCGGTCAGACCGGGGGCACCGAGCGGCGCCTCGGCAACCGGGTGCGGACCCGGCGTTCGGCCAGGGCGAACCGCGCGATCAGGTCGGACCGCAGGTCGTCCGGCTCGACGATCGCGTCGATCACCATCTCGGACGCGAGCCTCAGGAGATCGATGTCGGCCGCGTACTCGTCACGGAGCTCAGCAGTGACACGCTCACGCTCGACCTCGTCCTCGATCGCCTGAAGCCTGTTGAGGTGAACGGCGTTGACCGCAGCCTGCGGCCCCATCACGGCGATCGAGGCCCCGGGCAGGGCGACCACGGCGTCGGGCTCGAATGCCGGTCCCGCCATCGCGTAGAGACCGGCGCCGTAGGCCTTGCGCACGATCACCGAGATCTTCGGGACGGTCGCCTCGGACAGCGCGGCGATCATCTTCGCCCCGTGGCGGATGATCCCCTCGCGCTCGACCTTCGTGCCGATCATGAAGCCGGGCACGTCGGCGAGGAAGAGGATCGGCAAGCCGAAGGCGTCGCACAGGGAGATGTGCCTCGCGGCCTTGTCGGCCGAGTCGACGAACAGGACGCCGCCCTTCTGCTTGGGCTGACTGGCGACGATGCCGATCGGCTTGCCGTCGAGCCGTGCGAACCCGACGATCAGCTCCTTTGCCCAGCGGGCGTGGATCTCGTGGAAGCTGCCATCGTCGATGACCGCATCGAGCAGTTCCCTCATGTCGAACGGCTGGTTCTCGTCCGCGGGGATCACCCCGTCGAGCGAACCCCTCGACGGGCCGACAGGGTCGGAAGCCGGGGCTCGTTCGTCGGAAGATGTCGGCAGGTACGAGAGGTGGCGCTTGGCGACCTCGATCCCCTCTTCGTCGGTCTTGACGAGCACATGGCCGCAGCCTGAGACGCTCGTGTGCATCCTCGCTCCGCCCATCTCGTCCAGGGTGACCTTCTCGCCGATCACCATCTCGGCCATCCGCGGTGAGCCGAGGTACATCGAGGCGTTGCCGTCGCGCATGATCACGATGTCGCAGAAGGCCGGGATGTAAGCGCCGCCCGCCGCGCTCGGCCCGAACAGCACGCAGACCTGCGGGACGACCCCCGAGAGCTCCACCTGATTGAAGAAGATCCTTCCGGCTCCGCGCCTGCCCGGGAACATCCTGACCTGCTCGGTGATCCGGGCTCCGGCCGAGTCGACGAGGTAGACGACCGGGACCCTGCGCTCCAGCGCGCGCTCCTGGATCCGCAGGATCTTCTCCACGGTCTTTGGCCCCCACGAACCGGCCTTGACGGTCGGGTCGTTCGCCATCACGGCGACCGGTCGGCCGTCGACCGTGCCGACGCCAGTCACAACCCCGTCGGCGCCGAGGCCGTCCTGCTCCCAATTGGCGAGCAGCCCCTCCTCTACGAACGAGCCGTCGTCGAGCAGCAGCGCAACGCGTTCGCGGACCGGAAGGCGCCCCTGCTCGAGGGCCTTCTCGCGGTGGCGCTCCGGGCCGCCGGCAAGGCCGCGCTCAACGGCCTCGTGAAGGGTGCTCTCGTCACTCATCGGCGATGGAGCCTAACCGGATGCCACGCCCCGGGGACCGCCGGTAGTGTGCGGTCGATGAGCATGATCAGAACCGATACCGACGGTGCCGTGCGCCATGTGATCTTCGCGCGCGAAGAGAAGCGCAACGCGATGAACATGGAGTTCATCGCCCAGCTCGACTCGGCGCTGCTCGAAGCGCAGAACGACGACTCGATCAACTGCGTCGTGATCCGCGGCGACGGACCGATGTTCTCGGCCGGGATCGACATCGAATCGCTCAACGACTTCTCGGGCGGGTTGGCTCAGCTGCGACCGATGCGCGAACACATGATCCGCGCCCTCAACCGCTGCGAGGAGATGACCAAGCCGGTCCTCCTCCAGGCTCACGGCGCAGTGATCGGCATGGCGATGGAGCTCGCCCTTGCCTGCGACATGCGGATCTGCACGGAGGAGACGGTCTGGAGCCTCCCCGAGGTGAAGATCGGCTTGATCCCCGACGTCGGCGGTTCCTCGCGCCTGCCGGCGATCGTTGGCCTCGGTCGAGCCAAGGAACTGATCATGACCGGCAAGTTCATCGACGGGCGTGAAGCCGAGCGCATCGGCCTCGCCAATCGGGCCGTGCCGGCAGGCGAGCTCGAAGACGCCACAAGCGCCCTGGTGACCGAACTGTTGGCGTGCGCCCCGGTCGCCGTGGGTCTCGCCAAGCGCGTGCTCGACTCGGTAGCCCGGCCGACGCTGGCAGCGAGCCTCGAGTTCGAGGTGACGGCCCAAACGGTCTGCGCTGCGACCGAGGACTTCGTCGAGGGAGCCACAGCAGTCAAGGAGCGCAGGCAACCTCAGTTCAAGGGCCACTGAAGCAACGGTCCGACCGGCCGCCGCCCGGGCACAGCCAAGCCGAAGTGCAGCGAACGACAGGAGGACAGAGATGAGGGCAGTCGTCATCACCGGGCGCGGCGCGCCTGAGGTGCTGAGGGTCCAGGAGCGCCCCTCACCGACCCCGGGGGCCGGCCAGGTCAAGATCGAGGTGGCCGCGGCTGGAGTCAACTTCGCCGACACGATGGCCAGGGTCGGGCTTTACGAGGACGCGCCGCCCCTGCCCTGCGTCGTCGGCTACGAGGTAGCGGGCACGGTCGTCGACCATGGCCCGGGAGTGGACCCGAGCGAGATTCCGCTCGGCACCCGGGTGATGGCCGGAACGAGGTTCGGCGGCTACGCCGAGGAGGTCGTCGTCTCGAAGGACGACGCCATACCGCTGCCGGACTCGCTCAGCTTCGAAGAGG
Source organism: Actinomycetes bacterium (assembly GCA_037131165.1). GTDB lineage: Bacteria > Actinomycetota > Thermoleophilia > Solirubrobacterales > Solirubrobacteraceae > WLNJ01. Next base: position 25,697 of record JBAXRO010000001.1, read on the forward strand.
GCGCGGCAATCCCGGTCAACTACGCGACCGCATGGGCGGGCCTGATCGGCTACGGCTCGCTGCGCGAAGGAGAAAAGGTCCTGATCCAGGCTGCCGCCGGGGGCGTCGGGATCGCAGCCACCCAGATCGCCAAGCACGCCGGAGCCGAGATCTGGGGTACTGCCTCGCCCGGCAAGCACGACGCGATCAGGAAGCAGGGCGTGGACCACCCGATCGACTACACGCGGCCAGCTTGGGAGAAGGGCCTGCCGAAGATGGACCTGATCATGGACGCGATCGGCGGGGAGTCGTTCAGCCGCAGCTATGGCCTGCTGCGCCCCGGAGGGAGGCTCGTCGCTTTCGGGGCTTCGAGCGTTATGCAGGGGGAGCGACGCAACATGCTCAAGGCTGCGCCGAAGGCCCTGCGGATGCTCCGCGGCTTCAGCCTGCTTGACCAGATGGGCCAGAGCAAGACGGTGATCGGCCTCAACGTGCTGCGCCTGTGGGATGACCGCGGGACGTTGACCCCATGGATCGCACCGATCCGCAAGCTGATCGACGAAGGAGTGGTCAAGCCGGTCGTGAGCGACGTCGTCCGGTTCGACGATGCACCGGAGGCCCACCGGATCATCGGCGAGCGCCGCAACGTCGGGAAGGTCGTGCTCGTCCCCTGAGCCCGGTCGGGCGCCGGTCTCAGTTGCCAGCGGCCGCCGGCGACCAGTCGATCGGTCCGGCGATCAGCGTGTGGCTCCCCAACGGCCTGCCGAGAACCTGCCTCGCATCAGCCGAGGCCGCCAGCAGCGAGCCGAGGTCGACACCCGTGTCGACTCCCATCTCCTCGACCATCGAGACGAGGTCCTCCGTTGCGATGTTCCCCGTCGCACCGGCTGGCACCGGGCAGCCGCCCAACTCGCCGAACGACGACTCGAACGACTCGACCCCCGACTCGAGCGCAGCGAGGACGTTGGCGAGTGCCTGGCCGCGGGTGTTGTGAAAGTGCGCCGTCAGCTCGATGCCCGGAAGTGCCTCGCGAGCCAGATCGAAGAACTCGCGGACCTGGACGGGATTGGCCATCCCGGTGGTGTCGCCGAACCCGATCTCCTCGGCGCCGGCATCGGCGAGCCTTGCCGCGATCTCCATGACGCGGGCCGGCTCAACCCGGCCCTCCCAGGGACAGCCGAACGAAGTCGAGATCACGGCCTCGCGCCTGAGGCCGTCCTCTCCCGCCCTTGCGAGAGTCGCCGCGACCCCTTCGATCGACTCCTCGACCGAGCGGTTCACGTTTCGCCTGTTGTGCTCCTCGCTGGCGGAAAGGAACACGTTGACCTCGTGGAATCGGTCCCGGCGCTCGAGCGCCCGCTCGAGGCCCTTGAGGTTCGGGATCAGGACGGACACAGAGACCCCCTCGGGGATCGAGATCCCATCGAGGACGGCGTCGGCATCGCTCAACTGGGGGATCACGTCGGGCCTGACGAAACTGGTCACCTCGATCCGCTTGAGGCCGGTTCGCGCGAGGCTGTCGATCAGGCGGATCTTATCCGCTGTGGCGATCGTCTCCGGCTCGTTCTGGAAGCCGTCGCGGGGACCGACCTCTCGGATCCGGATCCGCTCGGGGAGGGCGCCGCTCATCGAACCGACTCCAGGCCCCGTGGACCGGTCCCGATCACCACATCGAGAGGCCGCCGCTGACGTTCAGCACCTGGCCGGTCACGTATGAAGCGTCGTCACTGGCGAGGAAGGCGATCCCGGCGGCGACCTCCTCCGGCTCGCCGGCGCGCTTGGCAGCGGTCGCGTTGATCATGCCCTGCTTGAGCTTGCGGCCAACCTCGCCGTAGAACTCCTCGGCTGCGTTGAGCAGCGGCGTTTCGATCGGACCGGGCGCCATCGCGTTGCTGCGGACGCCGTAGCGGGCACCCTCGAGGGCGATTGCCTTGGTGAACCCGATCACTCCGGCCTTGGCTGCGCTGTAGATCGAGGAGCCCGGCGAGCCGGTGCGGCCGGCCTCGCTTGCGACGTTGACGATCGAGCCCGTCCTGCGCTCCTGCATCGAGGGAAGCACCGCATGGGTCACGGCCAGCGTCCCGACGAGGTTGATCCCGAGGATCACCTCCCACATCTCCGGCGTGGTGTTGACGAAGAAACCGAACAGGTCGGTACCGGCGTTGTTGACGAGCACGTCGATCGGCCCGATCTGCTCGACGATGCTCGCAACGCCCGCGTTGACCGCCTCGACGTTGGTCACGTCCATCTCGACGGCGACGCCGCCAAGGTCGGAGGCCAGTGCCCTTGCCTTCTCGAGCTGGGTGTCGGCGAGCGCCACCTTCGCTCCCTCCGCGGCCAAGCGCGAAGCTGTCGCGGCACCGATGCCAGAGGCGCCTCCGGTGATCAATGCAGTCCTGCCCTCGAATCGGTTCATTGGCCGAAGCCTATACTGCGCGACCATGGCTGAACGCGTAGCGATAATCGGAGGGACCGGAGCGATCGGACTTGCTCTCGCATCGCGGCTGGCCGCCGCTGGATGCGAAGTCGTGATCGGCTCCCGCGACGCCGCTCGCGCAGCCGAGGCAGCCTCCGGCCTCGCTGGCGGTCCGGTCACCGGCGTCTCCAACGAGGAGGCTGCCGGCTCAGCCGGAGTGGTTTTCCTCTGCGTTCCCTTCTCGTCGCAGGCCGCGACCCTCAAGCAGATTTCGGACTCGCTCAACGAAGGCACGATCCTCGTCGACACGACTGTCCCGCTTGCGACCAACGTCGGCGGCAAGCCGACCCGCACGCTGGGAGTGCCGGACGGCTCGGCAGGCCAGCAGGCACAGGCACTCGTTCCGAAGGGCGTGACCGTCGTCTCGGGTCTTCACACGGTCTCTGCGGTGCTGCTGGCGAAGCTCGACCAACCGCTCGACGAGGACACTCTGCTGTGCTCGAACGACCGCGAGGCGATCGCCCGCGTCGCCTCGATCGTGGAGCTGGTCCCAGGCCTCAGGGCGGTCGACGCAGGCCGCCTCGAGATAGCGAAGGTCGCCGAGCAGATGACCGCGCTGATGATCTCGATGAACATCCGCCACAAGGCGCACACCGGAGTCCGGATCACCGGACTCCCGAGTGACTGAGCGCCCCGCTGTCCGGGTCAAGTCGAAGCCCGGACCCGATCGGAGACAGGGTGGCTGCTGACCCACAGGCCCCGGTGGTGGTCCTCGCAGGTGGGACCGGAGGAGCGAAGCTCGCCCGCGGCATGCTCGACCTGGTCGGCTCGCGCCTGACCGTGATCGCCAACACCGGCGACGACGTCGACATCTACGGCGCCCGCGTCTGCCCCGACCCGGACCTCATCACCTTCCACTTGGCCGACCGGATCGACCCGCGCGGATGGGGCCTGTTGGACGACACCTTCGAGGCGATGGCCCAGCTCGAGGAGCTGGGCGCCGAATGCTGGTTCCGGCTCGGCGACAGGGACCTCGCGATCGGCTTGGAACGCTCGCGGCGACTCACTGCCGGCGAGCGCCTCACAGACACCCTCGCGGCCCTGACGCTAGCGTTCGGGGTCGAGGCGACTGTGCTGCCGATGACCGACTCGAAGGTTTCGACCTTCATCACGGCTCGCGGCCGGCGCAGGCCCTTTCAGGAGTTCATGATCGTCGACCGAGCCGAGGGTCCGGTCGAGGGGGTCGAGTTCGAGGGAATCCAAGCCGCCGAGCCGCCGCCCGAGGCACTCGCAGCTATCGGAGCTGCCGAAGCGATCGTGATCGGGCCTTCGAACCCGGCAATCTCGATCGAACCGATCCTCAGCGTCCCTGGGTTGAGCGAGGCGATCGCGGCCAGCCCAGCCCCGGTCGTCGCAGTCAGCCCGCTGGTCGACGGCAACGCAGTCAAGGGACCGACCGAGGAGTTCCTGCGGGCTGCAGGAATCGAGGTCGGCCCGGAGGGAATCGCGGCCCACTACTCGGATGTAGCGGATGTGCTCGTGGCCGACAGCGAGGCGAAGTCGCTGCCGACTCACGTCTGCGACGTCCTGATGGACGGGCTCGCCGGCCAGGTGCGCCTCGCGTCCGAAGTACTCGAGGCCGCGGCATCGGTCGGTCGCTGATCCCGAATAACAGGCAAGATCAGGGCCGATGACCGTCGCGATCCTGCCGATGAAACCGCCCACCGTGGGCAAGACGAGGCTCGCGGGCGAGTTCGATCCGTCGTTCCGCAGCGAACTGGCCGAGGCGATGTTCCTCGACGTGCTGGCCGCCCTGGCCCTCAGCCAACTGATCGATCGCACTCTCGTCGTGACAGCCGACCAGGACTGCGCCAAGGCAGCGACCGCACACGGAGCCGCCACCGTCGACGACCCGGGCTGTGACGGGCATAGTTCGGCGGCCTCGCTGGGGGCGAGGGAGGCAGCGCTCGACGGAGCGGAGCGGGTGCTCCTCGTTCCCGGTGACTGCCCTGCCCTCGACCCAGCCGAAGTCGACTCGCTGATCGGGGAGGCCGACCGTGTCGCGGGGTGCTTGGTGGTTCCCGACCGCCACGGCACCGGCACCAACGCCCTCCTGATCTGCCCACCTCTTGCGATGGCCCCGTCCTTCGGCCCCGGCAGCCACCGCCGGCACCTCGCTCTCGCAGCCGGTGCCGGCGTGCGGGCCGAGTCGGTAGCGGTCCCCTCGCTCGCCTTCGATGTCGACACACCGGAGGACCTCGAATCCCTGATCGAACACCTCAGGGACGGCCATGCGGCCGCCCCGAGGACCCGCTCGCTGCTGGCGCGGACAGGGAGGCTGCCCGCCCATGCCTGACGCCGGATTGACCGCGACCCCGCTTGCCGGGCTGCCCGAGGTCGCGCAAGGCGCCGATCTCGGCGAGATGGTCGCTGCGGCTGCCGCGGGTCGGGATCTCGACGGGGCGGTCCTCGTCGTCTCGCACAAGGCCGTCTCCAAGGCAGAAGGCGCGCTTCGCCATCTCGCGGACGTCGTTCCTGGGCAGAGGGCACTCGAGATCGCGGCCCAGCAGGACCGCGACCCCCGCCATGTCGAGGTGATCCTCGAGCAGACGGATGAGTTGCTCAGGGCCGAGCATGGCGTCCTGATCTGCGTGACCCACCACGGCTTCGTCTGCGCGAACGCCGGAGTCGATGCATCGAACGCCCCGGGCGAAGAGACGCTGGTGCTGCTGCCGAGAGACCCGGACGGATCGGCGAGGAGGTTGCGGAGCAGGGTCAGGGATCTGACCGGCTCGTCACCGGCCGTGGTGATCGCCGACTCGTTCGGCCGGGCATGGCGCTTCGCTCAGGTGGACGTCGCCGTGGGCTGCGCCGGCCTGACGACGATCGACGACTGGGCCGGCCGTCCCGACCGGTCGGGACGCGAACTGTCGGCCACCGCGATCGCCATTGCCGACAGCGCAGCGGCCGCGGCCGACCTCGCCCGCTCGAAGGACAGCGGCGAGCCGGTGGTCGTGATCGACGGGCTGGCGAGGTTCGTCAGCGACGACGACGGGCCTGGAGCGGCCGCCCTGCTGCGTCCAGCTGCTCAGGACCTCTTCCGCCGCTAGGGGACGCCGGGCGAGGGCGCGTCAGGCGGCCACGGCGAGCTGGACGGCCCACTCGGCGTACTCGGGCGCGGGCAGCGGATGCCGAGTGCGAACCCCGTAGAGGGTCGTCCTCTCGGCTGCCGGCCGGCCGGCAGCGTGGGCGGCGGCGATCAGGTCCTCTGGGTCGAGGCGCGTTCCGTGCTGGCCCCCGGCCATCCGGGTGATCGACTCCTCCATCAGCGTCCCGCCGAGGTCGTTGACTCCCCATCGCAGGGCCTCGGTGGCTCCTTCGATCCCCATCTTCACCCACGAGGCTTGAAGGTTGGGGATCGATCGGCCGAGCGCAAGCCTGAAGACCGCGGTGTGGCGGAGGTTGTCCTCCATCGAGATCTCCCTGACCCCGCGGCTGCGCCCGAGCCTCGTCTGAAACGGAACGAAGGAAAGCGGGACGAACTCGGTGATCCCGCCGGTGCGCTGCTGGATCGCCCTGATGGTCCTCATGTGGCGAGCCAGCGAATCCGGGGTCTCGATGTGCCCGAACATGACAGTCGACGTGGACCGCAGGCCGATGCCATGCGCCGCCTCGATGATCTGCACCCAGCGCTGGGCGGGGAGCTTGTTCGGGCTGATCAGGTTCCTGACACCGTCGTCGAGGACCTCGGCCGCTGTGCCCGGCACCGATCCGAGGCCGGCGTCCCGCAGCCGGGAGAAGACCTCGGCAGGCTCCAGACCGGAGACCGAGCACATGTGGTCGACCTCCATCGGCGAGTAGGCGTGGAGGTGGAGCTCGGGTGCGATCCGCTTCGCCAAGCTGAGCCAACCCAGGTAGTCGTCGAGCTTCCAGTCGGGGTGGATGCCCGACTGGATGCACAACTCGCTCGCACCTACGGCGATCGCCTCGCGGATCCTCGACTCGAACTCCGGCTCCCCGTACTCGTAGGCCTCGGGCGAGCGCATCCCCTTGCCGAAGCCGCAGAACGCGCAGCCGACAGTGCACACGTTGCTGATGTTGAGGTTGCGATTGACGACAAAAGTGACGGTCTCGCCGTTGAGATCGCTCCTGAGGTCGTCCGCTGCCGCGCGGACCTCCTCGACCACCTCTGGCCGACGATCGGCGAACAGCGCGGAGAGTTCCTCTTCGCCGAGCAGCTCACCGGAGTGCCCGCGCTCGATGGCGGCCGCCACGAGCGACCGCGACCCGATCTGGGCCGGATGCCTCGCCTCTCGCGGGACGAAGGTCGGGTGATGGCGCTCGATCACCTCCATCACGACCGGGTCGATCCACTCCGAAGCGACGAAGCCGGCGTGGACGCAGAGCCGTTCGCTCAGTGCCCGCCCTTGCTCGCTCAGCCCTGCAGCTACGCGAGACGGGGACGGGAAGGGATGCTCGGGCGAGATGTGGTCGCCGTTGGCCGAAAGCCCGCCGAGGTCGTCCGCTCCTGCCTCGACCAGCTCGGGCCACCAGTCGGCGAGATTGGGCGGGATCTGAATCGCGACATCGGGCATCCGCTCGCGGGTTCCCTCCACCAAGGCGACCATGTCATCGACCGTCACCTCGCAGGCCCAGCCTGGCGCACCGACCTCCGGGTGGCTGCCGATCCCGGTCCTCCAGAAATCCTCGGCTGCCTGCTCGGCAATGTCGGCCGGTTCCTCGCCGTAGTAGCGACGGTGGGGAACGAAGTTCTGGAGGATCACTTCCTGGATGTGGCCGTGCTCAGCGTGCACCGCGGCGATCGCGTCGAGCGACTCGGACCTCTCGGCCGGGGTTTCGCCGATCCCGACGAGGATCCCGGTGGTGAACGGGATCTTCAACTCGCCCGCCGCCCGCAACGTGGCGAGGCGGACTGCCGGGTCCTTGCCCGGTGAGCCGGCGTGGACGCTCTCCATCAGCCGCTCGGCGCTCGACTCGAGCATCAACCCCTGCGAGGCGGTCACCCTTCGCAGTCGGGCCAGCTCCCCGGCCTCGAGCGGACCGAGGTTGGTGTGCGGCAGGATGCCGCGTTCGAGCGCCTGGTGGCAGGCCCACTCGACGTATGAGATGAAGTCCGGGTGCCCCAGAGCCTCGAGCCTCTCCAGCACTCCCGGCTGCGAGTCCGGTCGCTCGCCTGTGAGGATCAACAGCTCCTTTACACCGGAGCGGCTCGCCCTCTCGAGAATCCGCTCGACCTCGGCCGGAGGCTGCAGATGCGGCTTGTGAGTCGCGAACGCGCAGTACTTGCAGTGGCTCTGGCATGTGCGCGAGAGCGAGAGCGTGACGTTGCGCGAGTAGGTGACGGTGCCGGCCATCGGGAAACCGAGTCTATGGCAGCCGCTGACCGTCCATGCTCGACGAGTAGTCGCCGAACTCAGCTGGTCGAGGTCCCTTAACGGCGGTGGGTCGCGTGTCGGGGGGTGCGCTTCGATGAGAGGCGCCGGAGCACATTGGTCGTCGATGCGCCACTGATTGCGGAGTAAGCGGTCACAGACTGACCACGGGTGGTCACAGTCGCCTTGATCCGAAGTGACTTGCCAGTGTCTTCCGAGGTGGGCTTGTACCACTGGCCGGTCGCTCCATCGATGTCAGAGCACGTCTCCTCACTGCTTGAGCTGGTGCACCTCTGCCACTGGAAGACTGAGGTAGAGACACCGGTCACCCAACCTCCCCAGACACCGAACGAGCTGTGGATCGAAGTCCCCTTCACAGGGTGAGTGTTGCTTCCGCCGAAGTTCAGCACCGGCCCCGACACGTTGATCGGGGTGATCACGCCCGACAGAGCGGAGAAGAGGCTCACAGTGAAGTTTTCGAGACTCGTCCAGGAGACCCTCAACCTCACCTGATGGCCGATGTTGGCATCTCGAGTCCCCCACCACGCGCCATGGGAGCTGGGACCGCCGATCGAACTGCAACTGGACGCGTCGTTCAAGACTCTGCACATTTGCCAAGAAAACACAGGCGAAGGCGAACCAGCCGCGACACCACTGATGCTGTAGCCGGACGCCTTTATCGTCGACCCCTTACCGACATTCGCCGAACCGGTGTCAAGGCTCGGAGCCGTGGCGCTCACCGACTGCACGGTCCACGAACTTGTCGTCGCTGACGCGGCGGTCCCTGCGGGAGGGCTCTGGCGCACGCTGACACTGTGCGAACCGGCTGCCAGGCCGCTGACAGTGAACGACCCACTGGTACCCGACACGGTCGTGCACGGCGTCCAGTCGCCCGAATCGAGACGGCACTCAACCGAACCGCCCGGCTGCGCGAGCGTGAACCCGATCGTCGCGCCGGTCGCGTTGGTCGGGCCTGTCGGCACCCCAGTGAACGAGCCTGGAGCCGCAATGGCCGTCACAGTGAGAGAGCCATCGACGTAACTCGACGGGTTGTAATTGGTCGAAGACCCGCCGGAGCAGTGGGTCGTATAGCTGCCATCCGCCAAAGCGCCAGTAAGCGGAGTCGCGTAGCCGGTGTCTGTGGCGGCGTAGACAGCGCAGGTCGGCTGGGTGGTCCAGTCGGCGGACGACGTCGGCGGCGCGCTCGTGAAGCCAATTGACGGAACAGGGGTCAACGCATCGACCGACGAGGGCGATTCTGCGGTGACGGTTACGTCGGTCTTGGCCGGTGATTCCGCGGTTGCCACTGTAGGAACAGCGAGAGCAACGACCGACACCAATCCCGCCGCGAGAGACACGAGCGTCCGCACTGATGCGACCGCGCGGCCAGTTGCGAAGGCAAAGGCGCGAGTTGAGTAGAGGGCTGGATTCACGGAACTCTCAAGAAGACGAATTCCGGAGATAGTAAGCAGTAGGGATCGCGAGCACAAGCGGGAACCGGCCAGAACGCAAAGCGAGGGGCGACGGGACCCGGATCCGGATCCCGCCGCCCCTCGTGGCGCAGCGGAGTGCGTTTCGGGCCCGAGGGCCCGAGGCTGAACTACTTGATGCTGGTCGATTCCGTCTCGTTCTGGGTGCCGATCAGCCACTGGTAGAGACCGGCCGCGAGCACCGCACCGGCGATCGGCCCGACAAGGTAGAGCCAGAAATCGGGGTAGCTGTTGGACGCAAGCGCGGGGCCGAACCAGCGCGCCGGGTTGAACGAGCCGCCGGTGACCGGTCCGAAGATCATCACCGCGAAGCCGAGCGAAAGGCCGATTGCGACTCCGGCGAAGCCGGCGACGGCGTTGCGATCGACGACGGTCGCCATCACGGCCCAGACGAGGACGAAGGCCCCGAGGGCTTCACAGATCAAGGCGAGCCAGGGGCTGCCACCGTGGAGGAAAGCCGGGCTGACCTGGGCAGCTCCGTAGTTGACGAGACCGCCGCGATCGGTGAAGAAGCCCTTGATCATGAACGCGCCGGCGATGCCGCCGAGCGTCTGGGCAAGGATGTAGAAGCCTGCGTCCTTGGGGCTGATCTTCTTGATCGACCACATCGCGATCGTGATCGCCGGGTTGACGTGTGCCCCCGAGATCGTTCCGATCCCGTAGACGATCGCCACCAGCAGGAAGGCGTGCAGGATGCCGAGGTCGGAGGGCGAGAGCGGCAGGCGCCCCGGTCCGGCCTGAACCGTGATCAGTCCCGCGATGAAGCCCACAAGCAGGAAAGTGCCTACGAACTCAGCGACATATGGCTTGATGTCTGTCTTGTTGTCCATTGCCGCAACCTCCTGGTCTCGTTTTCAATCTCCGCGGCAACGAGCCATTTCGACGGGAGGCCCCGATTCCCTGCCCCCGGTTCTTCCCAGTGACCGCCCCTATGCTCACCGGCCGGATGCCGATCCCGACCAAGACCCGAGCTCTGGCAGCCTTTATCGCGGCCGCTTCGCTGGTGGCGACGTCGACCGGATGCGGAACTTCGGGCCGTCAGGTATATGGCGAGCAGCAGGTGGACGTGCTGCTCGACTGGACGGCCAACCCCGCCCATTCCGGTGTCCTGACCGCGATGGACAAGGGACTCGACCGCAAGGCGGGAGTCAAGCTCTCTCTGCGGACCCCGCCCTCATCCTCCGACGGCGTTCGCCTGCTGCTGAGCGACCGGGCCGACCTCGCCGTGATGGACATCCACGATTTGGCGATCGCCCGCGAACGGGGCCGTGACCTCGTGGCGGTGATGAGCGTCGTTGGCCGCCCGCTCGCGTCCTTGATCGCCGCACCCTCGGTTCGCCGCCCGAGCGACCTCCAAGGACGGAGGGTGGCGGTGAGCGGAGCGCCCAGCGACACTGCTGTCACCGCTGCGATCGTGCGAGCCGACGGCGGCGACCCGGCTCGAGTGCGGATCACGCCGACCGGGTTCGCCACAACCGAGGCGCTGATCGGTGGGAGGGCGGCCGCAGCGACCGGATTCCTCAACGAGGAAGCAGTCGCACTGACCAGTCGAGGCCGCGGCTTCCGCGTCTTCAGACTCGAGGATTCAGGAGCTCCCGCCTACCCGGAGCTGGTTCTGGTCGCGACCTCGAAGACCATCCGTGAGCGCCCGGAGATCGTCAGGGCAACAGTCGAGGCGATCGCCGAAGGTACCCGCCGTGCGGTCGCCGACCCTGACTCCACATTGCGGATGCTCGAGCGCCGCCTGCCCGGAGCGGACCGCGCCCTGCTGGCGGCACGCACCCGGGCCGCTCTCGGGGCGATGCTCCCGCCCAACGGGCGCGCGGGATCGCTCGACCCGACGCTGATGGCTCGCTGGTCGACTTGGGAGGTCGACGGCGGCGTCGTGCGGCGGCGGCCGGAGATCTCCCGGTTGATGACGACGCGCTTCAGCGACGCTCAGGCCGACTCGAGCAACTGAGCGACAAGCACAGTCGGCTCGCGGTGCATCCTCGAGCGGGGCACCACCTTCTCGACGCCGTACTCGAGGGCGACCTCGCGACTGTCGGGATCGACGTGGCTGTGGTAGCCGAGCGTCTTTGCCTCGGCCAGCACGCCGTCGACACGGAGCTCAGCAAGCTGAGCGGCCCGCTCGGCAGCCTCGTCGGTCAGGTCGATCACCACCAGCTCGGCACCGCCTGCCTCGACCCTGAGGGCCTCCGTGTTCGAGCACAGCACGGCGCTGTGACCGCCTGCGGTGAGGGCGCCGAGCACGCTCGATCCGAACAGCAGGTCCGGCGTGAATACGAGGATCTTCGCCACTACTGCGCGCGCTGGCGGCGGAACTCTTCGCGGACCGACTCCGGCCGCCCCCAGTCCTGGGTGACCTCGACCCTGCCGACCCTCGCCTCGCGGACTCTGATCTCGCCCGCGATGCCGGTCGAGTCCAACAGACCGAGTGCGCTCTTGACGGCCGGCACCGCCGCGGCGTGGCCGAAGCGATGGGCGACGACGATCCGCCAATGCCAGTCGTTGTTGCTGTAGGGCTGGGCGTTGCAGGTGACGAGCAGAGTCGCCGCCTCGATGTAGCGGGCCTCGTCGAAGATCCTGAGGTCGAGCTCCAGGTCGGTCCAGTCGTCGGGGAGTGCCTCGACTGCCTCGGTGAAGTCGTGTGCGAGCGGCATCGACGGGAAGGCTAGCGGTCCGGGCAGGTCAACCGGTGAGCGCGAGCCAGACGAGCAGGACGTTGAGCAGGATGATCAGCGTCGCGATCGCGCAGGCGGCGGCGGTGATCAGCCTTCCCACTGCCCACTCCCCCATCACCTCCCGGCTCGCCGTGAACCGCACGAGCGGGATCAGGGCGAACGGGATGCCGAACGAGAGGACGACCTGACTGGCAACCAGTGCCGCGGTCGGGTCGGCGCCGATCGCGAGGACGACAAGCGCGGGCAGAACCGTGACGAGCCTGCGGATCAGGATCGGGATCCGCCAACCGGTGAACTCCTCCATCACGACCTGACCGGAGAAGGTGCCGACGCTCGCCGACGCGAACCCCGATGCGAGCAGGGCGAGCGCGAAAGCAATGGCTGTGCCCTGGCCCGCGATCTCGCCGTAAGCCTTCTGCGCGCCCTCGAGCGTCTCGGGGGCACCGCCGGGCAGGCCACTGAGCAGGGTCGCAGCCACCCAGAGCATCGCCAGGTTCACGACTCCGGCGATTCCCAGGGCTGCGATCACGTCGGTCTTGGTCGCCCTTAAGCGGCGGCGGATCGACTCCCTGTCGCGACCGTCCGGCCGCCGCGCGACGAGGGTCGAGTGGAGGTAGATCACGTGGGGCATCACTGTCGCCCCGATGATCCCCACTGCCAGGAGGACCGACTCGCTTCCGTCGAACCGGGGGATCATCCCGCCGGCGAGGCCTTGGAGATCGCCGTCGGCATGGAAGGCCGAGTACAGGAAGCCAAGCAGGATCACGGCGAGCATCCCCACGATCACGATCTCGAAGCGCCTGTGTCCCCGGCGGTCGAGTTCGAGCAGCGCGGTAGCCACGACCGCCGCAATCAGTCCGGCGGGAAGCGGCGGCACGCCGAACAGCATGTGCAGGGCCACCGCCGCACCGACGATCTCCGCCAGGTCGGTCGCCATCGCCACGAGCTCAGCTTGGACCCAGAGCAGCTTGCTGGTGCCGCCGGAGAATCGCTCGCGGCAGACGGCGGCCAGCCCCTTGCCGGTCGCGAGGCCCAGCCTCGCGGTGAGCCACTGGACGAGCATCGCCATCAGGTTCGCGCCGACGACCACCCAGACGAGCATCGCGCCGAACTTCGCCCCGGCAGTCGTGTTGGTCGCGAAGTTGCCCGGGTCGACGTAGGCGACAGCCGCGACGAACGCCGGGCCGAGCAGAGGAAGCGTCCGGCTCTTGGCCGACAGCGGGCGTCTGGTTGCCTTCGACGTCACAGGGACTCGACCCTCATCGCGCCGGCCAGCTCGACTCCCAAGGCGTGCTCCCGCCCCGCGATCAGGACCCGCATCGGCCCGCCGAACGGCTCGCGATCGACGAGGTCGACCGTGCTCCCCGGCGCGATCCCGCGTTCCGCCAGCCAGCGCAGCATGTCCGGCCTCTCGTCGGGGATCCGCACGAACAGGGCGCTCGCCCCGTCGGGCAGCTCGCTCAGCGCGACCGTCAGGTCGCTCGGGAGCGACCCGTCGCTGCGGGGAATCGGCGCTCCGTGCGGATCGCGCTCCGGGTCGCCGAGGTCCCTGGCTATCGCCTCCTCGAGCTGGTCGGAGAGGACGTGCTCGAGGACCTCGGCTTCGGCGTGGACCCGATCCCACGGGAGCCCGAGCCGCAAGGCGAGGAACGTTTCGAGCAGTCGGTGGCGCCGGATCACCGAGCGGGCAAGCCGCAGTCCGGACTCCGTCAGTTCAACACCTCGGTATGGCTCGAGCGTGACCAGACCGAGTCCCTCCAGGCGGCGGACCATCCCCGACGCGGAGGCCGGCGTGACCCCCATCCTCCGGGCAAGGGAATTGGTGCCGACCGGATCGCCACCCGCTTCGGACGCGAGGTCGTGCACTGCCCTGACGTAGTCCTCTACCGAGGATGAGCGCTCGCTGGTTTGGGGTGCCACATCCTCGATTATGGCATACCTAAACTTTATCGTCTCGCTCCGGCTATCCTCGCGCCGTGACCGCGAGCGCGACAGACCCACCCGGTCCCCCGCCCGGACCGTGGTCACCTGATCACTCCGCGCTGGCGCTGCTCGACTCCGGCTGCGGGATCATCGACCGGTCCCACCGGGGCAGGCTGATCCTCAAGGGCCCGGACTCCGCAGCCCTGCTCCAAGGCCAGCTCTCGAATGACATCGAGGGACTCTCACCCGGGACCGGATGTGAGGCCGCGATGCTGACCCCGAAGGGCAAGCTGCTCGGGATCGTCCGGGTCCTCGCCCTGGCCGAGGACCGCTACGCGCTCGACACCGACAGGGTAAGTCTGCAGGAGCTGTTCGACACGATCCGCCGCGCCGGGGTCGGCCACAAGGCCGAACTGGAGAAGGCAACCCTGGAGTCGGCCCAGCTCTCGCTGATCGGCCCCAAGGCCGCGCGAGTCACCGGCACCTCCGACCTGCTCGAGGAGCACGCTCACCGGGAAGTGCTGATGGGAGGCACGCGGGTCAGGCTTATTGCCACATGGGAGGGCGTCGACCTGATCTTCCCCTCCGGGAACATCGACGGGGTGATGACCGCCCTGCTCGCCGGAGGTGCAGCGACCGGGGACGAAGCGGCGGCCGAGTGCCTGCGGGTCGAGGCAGGCGTCCCGAGGTTCGGCGTCGACCTCGACGAGACGGTCATCCCGCAGGAGGCCGACCTCAACCAACGGCTGGTCTCGTTCACCAAGGGGTGCTACGTCGGGCAGGAGACGGTTGCGAGGCTCTTCTACCGGGGGAGCCCGAACCGCACCCTGAGGGGCCTGCTGCTCGACTCCGCCGTCGCTCCCGGGACCGCGCTCCTGCTGGAAGGCCGTGAAGTCGGTCGGGTCGGGTCCGTTTCGGCTCCGATCGGGGACTCCGTCACAGCCCTGGCGCTGATCCGGCTCGAGGCTGAGCCTGGAGCCGTGGTGAGCGCAGGCGGAGTCGAGGCGGAAGTGGTCGAGCTCCCCTTCGCGTTGCCGGACTCGCCGTCGGGCGCCGCTTGATCTAACCTCCCACGCGTGAGCGGGAGGAGCGTTCCATCGATTGGTCGGCGTGTCGGCCTGGTGTCCATTGTCGCGGTGGTCGCGACGGCTGCCTACGGCTGCGGCGACAGCGACCGCGGTTACAACAAGGGCTTCCGCCCTGCGGTCACGGACAACGTCAGCGTCGTGATCGAGAAGTCCCGGACGGAGATCGCACCCCGCGAGATCGGTGGTGGCCCGGCCACCATCAAGATCACGAACCAGAGCGGCGGGCCGCTGGGCAACGTCAGCCTGCGCTCGCTGGGCGGCGTCGGCTGCCTGACCGACGAGGCCGAGTCCGGCCCGATCCCCGATCGGGGCACCGGGACGGTCAGCGCGACCCTCGTCGAAGGCGTCTGCGAACTGGTCGCCGACGGCATCGGCAGAGGCCGCCTGATCGTGATTGGCGAGCGCCCGAGCGCACAGAACAAGCTGCTCCTTCCCTGATCCTCCCGGAGACGGACCGCGGCTCGCGCGGCGTGGCGAGGGCCGTGGCAAAGCCGGCCCAGCACAGGCTCGCCCTCGCGGCTCTTTCGGTGTGTGGCGGGCGGGGCGGCGAGGAGGCCCAGCGAACGCAGACCCTCCGTCCCGTCAGGCCTGCCGAGTGTTCGCTTGGACCTCTCGCCGCCACCCTTCCCCGGATGGGTTGGTCGCCGCCGAGGCGAAGCCGTCACCTGAGTTCGGACGAGTCGGCCACTGGGAGAACGACCTGGCTCGATGGACGACACCCACACCGCCAAGACGCAAATCCATCAACCACAAGGCCACGGACGCCGCAGCCCGACTGCGGTCGGCGCCCGCCCCGGTCAGGGACGGGCGCCGGCCGGTTCGATCAGGGAGCGGGAGCGCCGGCCCAGCCGCCCGCGTAACACGGGATGCCGCCACAGGCGTCGATGATCTTGCCGTTGATCTGGAGGAACGATGCCTTCATCGCGCGCCCGGTCGCAGAGCGACGCGGATGCTCGTGAGGATCGACGCCGTCGTTCCCACTGGCACCCGACGCCTCGACCGGGGGCACGTTTGCGAACCCCGGAGGCGTGTTGCCAAGCCAGCCACCGGAGCCGTTCGAGCGAACGGGACCGGAGTCGAAGTAGACCAAAGCCGACCCGCTGAACGGGTACGAGGTGATCGTCGGGAGGTTCCAACCGGGGTTGGTGGCTCCACCACGTCCGGCGTCGACGATCGGGCGGTGGATGCTGGCGCCGATCGAACGGGCCCCGGTGTCTGCAGTGATGTTGTGGACCTGGTGGTCACCGAGTCCGACCTGCATCAGCACCTGATGGGGTGGCGTGTTCGGCAGCGGGTTGGTCGTCATGCGGTTGACGTAACCGCTCGGCTCGGCCCTGTCCCAGATGTCCTGGAGCATCGCCAGCCCGAGCGACCGGTTGAGCGCGTCCCCGTACGAGGACTTGTAAGCGACGAGGTAGCCCTCGAAGTCGGTCGAACGGTCGAGCAGGGTCGAGTAGGTCATTCCGTTGACCCCCAGGACCGCACGGTCGAAGTCCGGGGCGATCGCGGTGAGCAGGCCACCGAGGATTCCGCCCTGGCTGTTTCCGTCGTAGAACAGGCGGTTGCCTTCGATCAGGCTGTTGCCCTTCGAGTCCTGGAAGGCCGCGTTGGTGCGGAATCCGGCCGAGTTGACGAGGGCCCGCCCGAGGTAGAGCTCGTTGAGCATGCCCTGCTGGGTGCGATCGGCCATCTTCCTGAAGTTGCCGAGGTAGATCAGGGCGCCGAGCGCCGTGGCTACGTCCTCCGAGGCGAAGCCGATCTCGTCGGTTGCGCAGTAGATGTAGCCGTACGTGTTGGCGAAGTCGACCTGAGCGTCGGAACCGACCTCTCCCCTGCCGCCGAGCAGTCCGTGCCCATAGATCACCGGGCGACGCGGAATCGCGTCACCGTCGGTGGTGTCACCGGTGAAGGCGCTCTTGGGGATCTCGCATCGGTACTTGAGGTCGAAGGTCCCGTTCTGGACCGGGGTTGCGTCGGGCCCGGCGCCGGGCGCGTAGTTCATCACCGTGCCTACCGCGCACGGAACGCCGCTCCTGCTGGTCAGGTAGCACGGAACGGTGACCGTGCCCTCGACCCGGCGGGCGATCTTGTCGCTGATGCCGATGGTCGTGACGGTGTCAACGGTGAAGGCCGGCGAAGTGCCGGTCGGTACGAGGTCGGCCAGGTTGGTGTCGCCGAGCTTGGCGAATGCGTCGTTGCGCATGGCGAGCATGCGCCCGGTGAGGCTCTCCGAGCTTGAGACCGTGAAGTCCCACGCCAGCTGCAGATTGGAGCGAGTGACGCCACCGGCCGCCAAGGCCGAGAAGATCGTCTCGAAGTTGCCACGACGGGACTCGACAACGGCCCTGTTGGTGATCACCGAATCGCGGTAGAGCTTGAACGCCGCCGGCGTGGCGACCGGGGCACCGCTGGCAGTCTTGAGCCCGGCCAGGCCGACAGCGTAAGTGTGACCCTCGGTCAGAGCCTTCGCCGGGTGGATCAGCAACGGCGTCTCGGAACCGGTCACGGTCGAGTCGAGCTCCGCCCAGACGGGGACACGGGCGCCCGTCGCCTTGTCGACCAGGACGACCGAGGAAGTACCGAGTGAGAAGTTCCCGATCGAGCCAATCGAAGGCCACTTGCTGTTGCTGGCGATGGCCGCTCGGGTCGTCGGATTGTCGCCCGTGCCCGCGACCAGGCCGGGCAGGTGGACAACGATCTTGGGAGTCGGGCTGAAGCCGTCGTTGCGGTTCCACTCGGCCGGATCGAAGGTCGCCCCCGGACTCGCGAGCGTGCCGGTCGCCACTGTCGATGCCCGGTCGAAGTTGACTCGACGACCGGTGGCCGACGTCGCGTCGGCCTTCGTGTACCAGTTGCTCGGGTAGGGGAGGAGGCAGCGGCCTGCGCCATCGACGACGAACTCGCACCGGCTGGCAGTGGCGGCCTTGACGGTGGCCGCTGCGTCAAGCGCCTTGCAGCGGCTGGCCTTACTCAGGGTGCCGGACTTGGTCACAGCGGACCCGCTGACCGGGGTTGCCTTGAGCTCGTAGCGGATCGTCGCGCACTGGTTTGCGAGGGAAACCCCTGTGGCCCCCAGTGCGATCTGCTTGACGTTGCTCGACGCGCCCGGGTACTGCTTCGGATCGAAGATGGGAACCTTGACTCCCGCAGCGGCGATCGTTCCGGTGACCGTCACCGAACGGGCGGTCGGCCCGGAGAGCTTGAACTTGAATGTCTTCGAGCTGACAACCGTCTTCGCCGAGGTTGAGACCGAACTGAACGAGAATCCGGTCGCCGCCGAGGCGGTGGCGGCACCACTTCCGATCGCGACTGATGAGACTGCGACCGCGAGCGCGGCCCTTCGGATGATCTTCGACACGCTTTGTCCCCTCCCCGGGATTGCTTGACTGATGGCCGCTACTCGAGCGACCGACCGGGGGGAATCTACACGCGCGGTCGATCGAAGGTGCTGATCGGCAAACCAAACGGTGTACGGACACGCGTGAGCCGCCCGCCGCCACCGCTCCGCGCCGACCGCGCCCCAAGGGGAGCCGCACCGCCCGTGCGGGTCCCGCTACGATCCCGGCGTCCTGCACCATCAACGCACAGGGAACGAGAGCCAACAGTGAGCGTCGACATCAGCAACATCACCGACCCGGGAGCCGAGCCGGGAACCCTGCCCGCAACGATGCCCGCCTGGGTGATCCGCGAGGACCGCTTCGGCGAGCCGATCGACGCGATCCAGCTCGAGGACATCGCACCGCCCGAGCCCGGACCGTTCGAGGTGATCGTCCGCACGATGGCCGCGGGAGTCAACTTCAACAACGTCTGGGCAGCCCGAGCCGAGCCGATCTCCGTGTTCCGCTACGGCGACCACCCTGAGACCGGCCACCACATCGGCGGCTCGGACGCTTCGGGAATCGTCTGGAAGGTCGGAGAGGGCGTCACCCGCTGGAAGGTGGGCGACGAGGTCGTCGTGCACTGCAACCAGGCCTCCTACGAGGACCCGGAGGTCCACGGCCTCGACCCGCTCGCGGCACCGAGCCAGCGGATCTGGGCTTACGAGACGACTTGGGGTTCCTTCGCTCAGTACTGCAAGGTCCAGGCCCAGCAGCTCCTGCCCAAGCCTGAGAATCTCTCCTGGGCCGAGGCGGCCTCATACGGCCTGACGTACTTCACGGCCTACAGGATGCTGATGGACAGGGCGCAGATCCAGGCAGGCGACAAGGTCCTGATCTGGGGCGCTGCCGGCGGCCTCGGGGTCTTCGCGACCCAGCTGTGCGCGATGGCCGGAGCCAAGTCGGTCGGTGTCGTCTCCTCCCCCGAGAAGGGCAAGCTGCTCGAGCAGATCGGCGCCACCGGCTGGATCGATCGCAACGAGTTCGCCGGGATGATGCGCAAGGGCGACGAGGACAAGGAGCAGGAGACGGCCCGCTTCAAGGAGTCCCGCCGCTTCTGCAAGGCGGTCGAGGAGATCCTCGGCGGAGCCCCCGACATCGTCTTCGAGCATGTCGGCAAGGCCACCTTCCCGACGTCGGTGCTCTGCGTCAAGCCGTTCGGCAAGGTCGTGATCTGTGGCGCGACGTCGGGCTACAACCTCGACTTCGACGTCCGCTACCTGTGGATGAAGCAGAAGGAGATCGTCGGCTCCCACTTCGCGAACGCGTGGGAAGCCACCCGGGCGAACCAGCTGATCGAGACCGGTCGGGTACGCCCGGTACTCTGGCGCACCATGGGATTCGACGGAGTCGCCGAGGCTCACCAGCTGATGAGCGACAACAAGCACTTGGGCAAGATCGCGGTCCTCGTCGGCGCGAAGGACGAGGAAGAGGGCCGCACTGTCGATGGCCCCGGAGCGATCCGGGCCGAGGTAGGTGCCTGATGGCCGGCAAGGGTGGAATCGTCCAGATCCCGTGGTACGCCACGGTGCTTCGACATCACACGTTCGAGGATGCGATAGCCGAGATCGCTCCTGTCGCGCTCAAGTACGGCGCGACCGCCTACTCGGTGACCCGCAACCGCGACGATCGCTACAAGTTCCTCCAGAGCGCGACGTTCGAGCGCTACGACGACTTCACCGCCTACTGGGAGGGACCCGAGTTCCAGGAGTTCAGGTTCCGCTTCGGAGGCTGGTTCCAGATCCCGGTGCTCTACAGCTGGAACGACGACGTCTGCTCCGGCGAGACCCGCTTCGCGGACGCAGCGTCGAACTGATCAGCCGCGCTCGAGCGGTGCCATCGTCAGGCCCGCGTCGTTGAGCTGCTCCCAGTAGAGCTCGGCCTGTTCCTTGTGGCCGGACCAGACGAGCGCTTGCCCGCTCTTGTGGATCGTGTCCGCCAGCCTGTAGCCGGCATCGAGGTTGACCCCGGGGATGTAGCGGGCGAGGACGTGAGCGACATGGTCGAAGGTGTTGTGGTCGTCGTTGCGGACGATGACCCGCCAGCTGTCGCCGTGCCCGGTTCCCGGCCCCGAGACACGGGGCCTTTCGACTGTCTTGGCGCTCACTGGGCCGATTCTTCAGCCTCAGCACGCTTCGCCCAGTAGCGGGCGAGTCCGGCGTGAAGCTGGTCGGGCGGGGACGCTTGGAAGTAGGCCTCGGCGACCGCGTCCCCGACCTCGCGGGCGAGCCTCTCCCGGACGGCGTCGGCGAACGGCCCCGGTTCGAGGTCGCGGGCAAGTGCGGCATGGTCATCGAGGCAGGACCGGACAGCTGCGATCTGGGCATCGACGTCGTCGACCTGCCCCCAGTGGGTCAGGCCGAGCCGGGTCGGCTTCCAGGCCGCGATCGCGTCGAGCGACTCGTGCCACAGTTCGAGGTTGATGTCTGGAGGAGGCGTCGGCGCGACCGTCGCCCCGGCAGGCGGGATCCTGACCCCGGCGACGTCGCCTACGAACGCCATGCCGGTCGGGACATGGCGGAAAGAGACGTGGTGCTGGGCGTGGCCGGGTGTGTACAGCACGTCGAATCCCCCCGACCAGGGAATCGTCTCCCCTCCACTGAGTACCTTCACCGACTCCTCCGGCACTGGCAGGATGTCGCCCCAGAGCCTCTGCATCTCGTCGCGGTAGAGCATCCCGGCGCTGTTGACCAACCTCGAGGGGTCGATCATGTGTCTGGCTCCCCGCTCGTGAACCCAGACCTCGACCCCCGGCCAGCGTTCGGCGAGCAGGCCCGTCCCGCCGGCGTGGTCGAGGTGGATGTGAGTCAGGAGGATCGCCTTCGGCCGCTCCCCGCCGAGCGCCTCCTCCAGCGTGTCGGCACAGACCGACGGGCCAGGGTCGATGATCACGTCTCCGACCTGCCAGCAGCAGAGGACCTTCTCGCGACCGAGATGCAGGAGATCAATCGGGCGGGGCGCTGCCTGCGTACTCATTACGTCGCACAGTACCTACACTCCACCCACCATGACCGAACACAGACTCGATACCCCTGACCGCCCTTGGATGATGCGGACCTACGCCGGTCACTCGACCGCCGCGAAGTCCAACGAGCTCTATCGCAAGAACCTCGAGAAGGGCCAGACCGGCCTCTCGATCGCGTTCGACCTCCCCACCCAGACCGGCTACGACGCCGGGCATGAACTCGCACGGGGCGAGGTCGGCAAGGTCGGCGTGCCGGTTGCCCACAAGGGCGACATGAAGACCCTGCTCGACGGGATCCCGCTCGACAAGATGAACACGTCGATGACGATCAACGCGACAGCCGCGTGGCTGCTCGCCCTCTACATCGTCACGGCCGAGGATCAGGGAGTGACCCAGGACCAGCTCCAGGGAACCACCCAGAACGACATCATCAAGGAGTTCCTGGCACGAGGGACGTATGCCTTCCCTCCCGGGCCGTCGATGAGGCTGATCGCCGACATGGTCGCCTACACGGTCACCGAAGTGCCGAAGTGGAATCCGATCAACATCTGCTCCTACCACCTCCAGGAGGCCGGGGCGACGCCGGTCCAGGAGATCGCATACGCGATGAGCAACGCGATCGCCGTTCTCGATGCCGTACGCGAGCGGGTCGACGAGTCGCTGATGCCCCAGGTCTTCTCGAGGATCTCCTTCTTCGTCAACGCCGGGGTGAGGTTCGTCGAGGAGCACGCGAAGCTGCGGGCGATGGGGATCCTCTGGGACGAGCTCGGCCGCGAGCGCTACGGAGTCGAGGACCCGAAGCTCAGGCGCTTCCGTTACGGAGTCCAGGTCAACTCGCTTGGGCTCACGGAGGCCCAGCCCGAGAACAACGTCCAGCGGATCGTGCTGGAGATGCTTGCCGTGACCCTCGGTCGCGACGCGAGGGCCCGGGCGATCCAGCTCCCCGCGTGGAACGAGGCCCTCGGGCTGCCGCGACCGTGGGACCAGCAATGGTCGCTGAGGATCCAGCAGGTCCTCGCCAAGGAGACCGACCTGCTCGAGTACCCCGATCTGTTCGAAGGCTCGAAGGTGATGGACGGGCTCGTCGATGAACTCCTCGCCGGAGCCCGGGCCGAAATTGCGGTCGTCGCCGAGCACGGCGGAGCGGTCGAGGCCGTCCCCTACATGAAGGCCCAGCTGGTCGAGAGCCACCGCGAGCGCCTGCGGAGGATCGAGGAAGGCACCCAGACGGTCGTCGGACTCAACGAGTACCGCGAGACCGAGGAGTCGCCCCTCACCGCCGACGCCGAAGGTGGAATCCTCGTGGTCGATCCGGCGGTCGAGGCCGAGCAGAAGGCCGCGCTTGAGGTCTGGCGCGGCGAACGCGACGAGGCCGCTGTCGAAGCCGCACTCGCCGAGGTCGCCCGGGTCGCAAAGACCGACAACGAGAACATCATGCCCTCGACGATCGAAGCCGCCCGAGTCGGGGCAACGACCGGCGAGTGGTCGCAGGCACTGCGCGACGCCTTCGGCGAGTACCGCGCGCCGACCGGAGTCGGCGAGGCGTCGGGAGCGGGAGCGAACGATCCGGAACTCGAGCCCCTGCGCGATCAGGTCGACACCGTCTCGGACGCTCTCGGACGCAGGTTGAGGATCCTTGTCGGCAAGCCCGGCCTCGACGGCCACAGCAACGGAGCCGAGCAGATCGCCGTTCGGGCAAGGGACGCCGGGATGGACGTTGTCTACGAGGGAATCCGCCTGACTCCCTCCCAGATCGCCTCCTCCGCCGTGCAGGAGGGAGTCCACGTGATCGGCCTCTCGATCCTCTCGGGTTCGCACAGGGAGCTGATCCCGTCGGTGATCGAGGCGCTGAGAGAAGCCGGGGCCGGCGACGTGCCGGTCGTGGTCGGCGGGATCATCCCCGACCAGGACGTCCCCGAGCTCGAGGCGGCCGGGGTTTCAGCCGTCTACACGCCCAAGGACTACGACCTCAACCGGATCATGGGCGAGATCGTCGCGCTGGTAGCCGAGCGCAACGGAGTCACCCAGTCGGCGTGAGCGGCGATCGGGGGGCCGGGCTTGGCAGGAGGCTCGCCGAACGGGACCTGACAGCCGCGCCCGAAGCCCTGAACCTGCTGGAGAGCAGCGCCGGCGGTGATGCCGCCGATCGGTCCGCGCTGCTGGCTGAGGTATCCCCCGCCAGCCTCGGTGCCGAGCCACCCGGGTTGATCGTCGGCATCACCGGTCCTCCCGGGGCCGGTAAGTCGACGCTGATCTCTTCGCTTTGCCGCGACCTTCGCGAAGGCGGTCGCACTGTCGCCGTGATCGCGGTCGACCCTTCGTCGAAGCGGTCGGGCGGCTCGCTCCTCGGCGACCGCGCGCGGATCGCCTTCGACCCGTCCGACAGGGGCCTGCTGATCCGCTCGATGGCCGCTGGCGAACGGCTCGGCGGCCTCGCGAGGCCAACGCGCGATGCCGCGGCCGCCCTGGCTGCTGCGTTCGACATCGTCGTCGTCGAGACGGTCGGCGTCGGCCAGTCCGAGACTGAGATCGCAGAGGTCGCCGACACCGTCTGCGTCGTCGTGCAGCCAGGGTCAGGCGACACGCTCCAGTTCATCAAGTCCGGGATCATGGAGATCCCCGACGTGCTGGTCGTCACCAAGGCGGACCTCGGCACGATCGCCCAACGGGCGAGGCGCGACCTCAACGCCGCGCTGCGCTCGCTCGGTGTGAAGGAGACCAAGGTCGTCGCAGTCAGTTCGGTTCCTCCCGCAACCGGGATCGACTCGCTGATCGACGCCATCGACTCGCACGCCGAGGGCTCCGACCTCGCTGTCGGCCGGGCCGCCCGTCGCCGCGTACAGGCGCTTGGGGAGTTCGCCGACGAGTACGGCCGTCGGGGAATGGAGGCGCTCGGAGGACGCAGGGCAGCAGTGAAGCAACTCGAGTCGCTTGACTCGGGAGGCGGTGTGCCTGGCATGGTTGCGGAGCTCGCCGCGCGCTCCGGCCTCGCCAGCGGTTAGGAACCGGCCACCCGGGCCAGCGGGCGACCGGGACGACTCAACCCCGGCTCAGCCGCCAGCCCCGTCCGCGAACCAGTCCCTGGTGAGGATCAGCCACAACGCCAAGCCTGAGTCCGTCCCGTACGCCATCACCCGTAGGCGGATCTGAGCGTCGGTCGCTCGGCGACCGGTCACCCGCTCATAGCGCGGCCTCGTCCACGAGTCGAGGATCGGCAGTGCCGGGCGCCCGATAAGGAGCATCACGTGGGCGGTGGCGTAGGGACCGAGCCCCGGCAGGGAGAGAAGTCTGCGCTCGACTTCCGCGTCAGGCAGATCGCTGCCGCCCGCGCCGAGTTCCTCGAGATCGATGTCGCCATCGGCGACTGTCCGCGCCAGCTCGATCATCCGTTCAGCCCGGTATCCGACCCTGACCCCCTCTTTCAACTCCTCCGGCGTCAACGAGGCGATCGCCTCGGCCGTCGGGAAGGCCTTCACGCTCCGATCGGACTCGGCGACAACGAAGTCTCCGTGAAGGTCGGTGAGCCGGTCGCACATCTTCACTGTCGCCGACCACGAGCAGTTGGTGGTCAGCACCGTTCGCATCACGTCCTCGAAGACCGTCTGACCGCGGGCCATCGCGCCGGCTCCGGCCTCGGCGGCCCAGTCAAGGTCGCGGTCGCTCGACGCACGCTCGAGGAACGGGGTCAGGTCGCGCCCGAGGCCGAGCAGCCTGCGGGCCAAGGAGACGAGCTCATCCGGGCTCCCGTCAACGGATGAGCTCGATACGAGCACCTCCGCCCCGGGTCGATTCGGCTCAATGGATCTGATCGAGAGGAGCTCCGGTCGGCCGCCGAGCCTGACCGCGACAGAGAGTCCACCTCCGTCCAGGCGCCGCCATGGCGTGACGCCGGCCAGACCGTGGGAGCCGACTATCCGGTCGAACGCAAGCGGGTTGTCTGCGCTATCGGTCAACGGCAGGTGGACGATGGGCATCGCAGCAAACCGTACGACAGCTAAATGCGAATGAGTATCATTATACTCTTGTCCTTCGGTCCGAGGCACCGAAACGCCAATGAACCCGATCACCTACCTCGACTACGCGTTCGCCCAACGGGCGGTGGTCGAACTCGTCCTGCTCTCGGTGATCGCTGGGGCGATCGGACCGTGGATCGTGATGCGCTCGCTCAGCTTCTTCGCCCACGCGGTCGGCACCGCCGCGTTTCCTGGGCTCGTGATTGCAACCGCGCTGGGCATCTCCCAACCCCTCGGCGCCGCACTCGGGGCGGCAACCGTCGCGCTCGGCGCAGGCCTCTCCAGCCCGTCGACCAGGAACTCGACCCGCACGGGACTTTGGCTGAGCGCCGCGCTGGCGATAGGAGCGATCGCGGCCAGCACTCTCGGTACTGGCGGCTCGGCCGTCGACTCGGCTCTGTTCGGGAGCCTCCTGACCCTTTCCCCCGCCGACCTCGCCTTCGCGGCGACGGTTGCGCTGGTCTCACTGGTGACCGCCCGGATCGCCGGCAGGCGTTGGCTCGCGGCAGGTTTGCTCGGCACCGCCTCGCGCCATTGGGAGACGGCACTGATCCTGCTGGTCGCAATCGCGGCGATCTCACAGCTTGCTGCCTCCGGCGCCCTGCTGGCTACCGCCCTGCTCGTCCTGCCTGCCGTGGCCGCCCGCCCCTGGGTCGCCTCGGTGCCCGGCTGGCAGCGGCTTACGTTTGCGATCGCACTGGGCGTGTCCCTCGGGGGTCTCGGGCTCTCCCTCTCGTTCGACCTCTCGCCCGGGGCGACGATCGCGATGACCGCCGGCGGGGCAGTGGCGGCATCGCTCTGCGCTGCGGGCGTACTTCGGTCGAGATCCCGAATGGCGATTCCCTCGGCCCTGGCTGCGCTGCTCGTCGCCGGCTGCAGCGCCGGCGAGCCTGCAACGGGTGACAAGCCCGAAGCGGTCGCAACCACCCCGATCGTTGCATCGATCGTCAACGCTGTCGGTCGAGGAGACGTCAACGTCACGACGATGGTCCCGGCCGGAGCCGACCCGCACGAGTTCGAGCCCAAGCCGAGCGACATCGCCGCTGTCGCAGGGAGCGACCTGATCGTCGCCAACGGTGGCTTGGACGAATGGATCGGCAAGGTCAAGCAGAGGTCCGGCAGCGACACGGCGGTGATCGACCTGCTGGACACCGCACCGATCAAGCTCGACTCCGGCCGCCACGACGACCGATCCGGGGAGCATTCGGCCGAAGACCACGGCAAAGTCGACCCCCACTGGTTCCATGACCCGCGCAACGCCGCTGCAGCGGCAACGACCGTGGCGGTCGCCCTGGGCAAGCTCGACCCTGCCAACGGCGCCGCCTACCAATCCCGTGCCCGGGCCTTCGCCGAGCAGGCCCGCCGGCTCGACATCCAAGGACGCCGATGCATCGCCCGGCTGCCCGCAGACCAGCGCAAGCTCGTAACCGACCATGACGCGTTCGCCTACCTGGCGGCCCGGACCGGGTTGCAGGTCGTCGGCACTGTGATCCCGTCGACCTCGTCGTCGGCCGCTCCCTCGGCAAGCGAGCTCGACGCTCTCGCGAACAGGATCAAGGATCTGAAGATCAAGGCGATCTTCCCTGAGACGGCTCTCGACCCGAGGACGGCTAAGGCGCTCGCCGAACAGGCCGGAGCAAGCGCTGCCTTGCAGCTCGATGCCGACACCCTCGGCCCGCCCGGTTCGCCACGGGACAGTTGGGCCGGGATGTGGGCCAACAACGTCTCCGCGATTGCCAGCGGACTCTCCAACGGCCGCATCAGCTGCTCGATCGGCCCGGTGAAGCGGTGACCGTGGCTGGTTCGGTCAGGGTCGATCGGCTGGACGCCGGCTACGACGGGGAGAGCTTTCTGAACGGCGTCGACTTCGCCGCGCAGGCAGGCCAGCGGATAGCCCTGTTGGGTCCCAACGGCGGTGGCAAGAGCACCCTCATCAAGACGCTCTCGGGTGAATTGACGCCGATCGCGGGCACCTTCTCCCTCGACGGAGCCCCAGGTGTTGTCCCGCAGCACGACCCGGGCCGCCACGACTGGCCGGCAACGACCCTCGACCTCGCCCTGTGCGGAACCCTCGCCTCACTCCCTTGGTGGAAGACGCCCGGTCGCGCACAGAGGACGAAGGCACTTGAAGCGCTCCAAGCGGTGGGGCTCGGCGAGCGTGCCAACGTTCTCTACGGGGAGCTGTCGGGAGGCCAGCGCAGGCGAGCGCAGGTGGCGGCCGCACTGGCCGGAGGATCCAGGGTCCTGCTGCTCGACGAACCCTTCGCCGGCCTGGACGCAGTCGCCGCCGAAGAGCTCGACCGCCTGCTTTCAGAACTCGCTGCCGACGGGTCGACCCTGCTGGTCGCAACCCATGACCTCGAGCAGGCCAAGTCGTGGGAGAGAGTCCTCTGTCTCAATGGCGAGCAGGTGGCCTACGGTCCGCCTGCCGACGCCCTGACACGGGAGACGCTGGAGCGAACCTTCCAATCCGATCTCGTCGAACTGAGCGACGGCACCCTGCTGACCCCACCCCACCACCACGACCACTGATCTCGATGATCGGCTGGCTGCTCGAACCGTGGAACGCGCCCCTCGTCGCCAAGGGAGGGCTGGCAGCGCTGATCGTCGGTGTGCCTGCCGCGGCAATCGGCTGCTGGGTCATCCTCCGCGACCTGCCCTATGCCGCCGAATCGCTTGCCCACGGGATGTTCCCGGGGTTGGTCCTCGCGACGCTGATCGGGCTGCCGGTCGCCTTGGGCGGGATCGCCGGCCTCGCTGCTGCCGCTGCGGCGATCGCGCTGGCGAGGGCCGCACGGATCGAGTCCGACGCCGCCGTTGCCGTTGCGGTGACCCCGCTTCTCGGACTCGGCGCGGCTCTCGCCCTCTCCGGGTCCGCTCCGCCCGGCGCGGAGGCCGCGCTCTTCGGCGACGTGCTCTCGGTCCGAACCGGCGATGTCGCGCTGGCACTCGCTTTCGCCGCCGTCGCCTCGATCGCACTCAGGCTCGGCCACTGGCAGCTCGTGGCATCGGGCCTGAGGACCGGCCTGAGCTACCGCTCGGATGCGATCGTGCTGTTTCTGCTGGCTGCGGCGACGATCGCAGCGGCACGGAGCCTGGGAGCACTCCTGACCGTCAGCCTGATCCTCGGGCCGGCCGCGGCTGCCCGTGTGATGACCCGCCGGGCAGCGCCGATGATCCTCACCGCAGCGGCAATCGCCGCGGTCACGATCCTTTTGGGGATCGAGCTCTCGTGGCACGCCGGGTGGGCGACCGGACCCTCGATCGCCATCTGCGCGATCATTCCGGCAGCGATGGCCCTCCCCCTTGCGAGATTCCGACCGGCCACTCCCCGAGCCGCGCAGGAGGCCTGACCGGTGCCGACGGCCGATACCGACTGGATCGAGCAGGCCACGACGAAGCTCCGCGAGAGCGGTCGCAGGTCCGGAGGAGCCAGAGCTGAAGTGATCGCGAGGCTCGCGACGGAGGGTTGTGCCGTCTCGGCCGACCAGATCGCCGACTCTTTGCGCGACGAAGGAAGGAAGGTCGCCCGCGCAAGCGTCTACCGAGCGCTCGAGGCGCTTGAGCAGGTCTCCCTGGTCCAGCGGGTCGAGCTCGGTGACGGCAGTTCGCGCTGGGAGCGGATCGGCGGCGGTGACCATCACCACCACCATCACCTCGTCTGCCGCTCGTGCGGCCGGATCGAGCCGTTCGAGAACGAGCCCCTCGAGCGGGCCCTCGACTCACTCTCGGACGCCGAGGGATTCACCGTCGACTCCCATGACGTGACGCTGCATGGCCGGTGTTCGAGGTGCAGCGGCCAGTGAACACCGTGGCGCGCGACATCCTCACGGCGATCGCGGTCTTCGTGGTTGTAACCGCGGTCGCGATGCTGATCGGAGCCTCCAGCCTCGGCGTGGCCGCGACCTTCGGCCAGATTGCCTTCGCCGGCGCCGTCCTCTGGCTCATGCTCAGACGCTGAGACCCGCGTCCTCCGGGGAATGCTCCGGGTAACCTCGGGCCGTGAGCAGACGGAGCGCACTTATCGCCTTCGGGGCGACCATCGCACTGTTGGCCGTGACGGCAGGCGGCCTGCTGGCATTCGGGGTGATCGGTGGCGCGAGCGACGGGCGGCAGAAGACACGGGTTGTCCTCTATGGCGACTCGCTCTCGGTCGAATCGGGCCGCCATGTCCGCTCCACCCTGAGGCGAGCCGACTCCAATGTCGAGTTCGCAAACCGCTCGTTCCCGGGCACGGCACCGTGCGACTGGTTCCAGCGCGCATCCGTGGATGCCGAACGCAAGACGTTCGCTGTGATCGTCGAGGCCTTCGGCAACAACCAGTCCAAGTGCCAGCTGACCGAAGCCGGTAACCGGCCGAGATCGGAGGGCGACCTTTACTGGCGGCGGTACCGCACTGACCTGAGGAAGCTGATCGCAATGTTCCCCGACACGACGAAGATCTTCCTGACAGCTCCCCCTGCCGCCTACAACGACGACTCGGCAGGCAAGTCCCACAGCCGGCGGATGCTGATGACGATGCGCAAGGCGGCGTTGGGGTTCCGCAACGTGCGCGTCGTCAATGCCGGCAAGGCGGTGGAAACGACGGACGGTCAGTACACGCGCTCCCTTCCCTGCCTACGCGCGGAGCCCGAGTGCACCAACCAGCCGAAGCGCGGATTCAACCTCGTGCGGGCTGAGGACGGGATCCACTTCTGCCCGCCGGTACTGAAGGCGACTGTGGAGAGCCTTGCCCGCTGCCCCGTTTACTCGTCGGGAGCTTGGCGGTTCGGCCGGGCGCAGGCCGAGCCGGTCGCGTCACTGCTGACGAAGAACCGCAGGCCTCGCAGCGACTGAGGCTCAGGCGACGGCGCCCGACTGCCGCAACCGGGCGATCCTCTCGCGCGTGTAGCCGAGATCTTCGAGGATCTCGTCGGTGTGCTGACCGAGGCTCGGCGGACCCGTGACGGCAGACATCCTGCCCCCTGAGAAGCGGGCCGGCGGACCGACGACGCGTCCGGCGCCGTCGAGCGCGATCGTGGCCGGCTGGCCCGCCGCATCGGCTGCAGCGAGGCCGGCCTGCACCCCGAGGACCCGTCCACACGGCACGCCTGCCAACTCGAGCCGCTCGATCCACTCGGCCACTGGATGCCGGGAGAACCGGCTGTTCAGCTCGGGAATCAGCAAGTCCCGATTGCTCACCCGGTCGGGGTTGGTGGCGTAACGGGCGTCGGCTGCGAGATCGTCGGCCCCGATCGCTGCGCACATCCGCTGCCAGAGGCCATCGTTGGCTGCTGCCACGACGAAGTGGCCGTCGGCCCCGGTGAACGACTCGTACGGGACGATGCTCGGGTGGGCGTTGCCATACCTCCCGGGGTCGCTGCCTGTAGCCAGTGCCGCCTGAGCCACGTTCACCAGACCGGCGAACGCCGAGTCCAGCAACGAGACTTCGATCACCGCTCCATGGCCGCTCGCTCTGCGCTCGATCACTGCCGCCAGCACGGCAGTGGCCGCCTCGAGCCCGGTGAGGACGTCGACGATCGCCACTCCGACTTTCTGCGGCTCGCCGTCCCGCTCGCCGGTGATCGACATGAGCCCGCTCTCGGCCTGGACGATCAGGTCGTAGCCAGGCCGGCCCGCAGGTGACCGAGCCGATCCGAAGCCGCTGACCGAGCAGACGATCAGGCCCGGGTCCAGACGGAGCAGAGAATCGCCGTCGAGACCCATGCGTGCGGCCGCCTCCGGCAGGAAGTTGTGGATCACAACGTCGCTCCAGCAGCAGAGGTCGGCTGCGACGGACTTCCCCTCCTCGCCAACGAGGTCGACGGCGATCGACCGCTTGCCACGATTGACCGAGCGGAAGTAGGAGGCGACGCCCGCCTCGAACGGCGGCCCCCAAGTCCGCGTCTCGTCCCCCGCCCCGGGCCGCTCGACCTTCACCACCTCGGCCCCGAGGTCGGCGAGTCGCTGGGTAGCGTAGGGCCCCGCCAATACACGGGAGAAGTCGGCAACCTTGAGTCCTGAGAGTGGCTTTGCCTGATCGGTCATGGCGACCAACGCTAGCCGCCCGTATGCTGGTCTGCGTGGCTCGCGAACAGCTGACCGACGGTCACGGTCGCGCGATCGGCGACGTCAGGATCTCCGTGACCGATCGCTGCAACTTCCGCTGCCAGTACTGCATGCCCGCTGAAGGGCTGCCCTGGCTCGACCGAGAGTCGGTGCTGACCTTCGAGGAACTGGAGCGGATCACTCGGGTTCTCTCGGAAATGGGTGTATCAAGCGTCCGGCTGACCGGCGGCGAACCGCTCGTCCGTCGCGACCTGCCCCGCCTCGTTGGGATGCTCGCCGCACTGCCGGGAGTCGAGGACCTCGCCCTGACCACCAACGGGTTCCTCCTTGCGCGCGACGCAGAGGCCCTCGTGAGGGCAGGCATCGACCGCTTCAACGTCTCGATCGACTCGCTCGAGCGCGACCGCTTCTACCGGCTCACTCGCCGCGACGCGCTGCCGCAGGTCCTGGCGGGACTCGAGGCGCTGGCGCGGTTCCCCGAGGCGCACCCGATCAAGGTCAACGCTGTCGCGATGCGGGGAGTCACCGAGGCCGAGATCCTCCCCTTCGCGCGGTTCGCGAGGGAGCACGACTTCGAGGTCCGGTTCATCGAGTTCATGCCGCTCGACGCCGACCGCAACTGGTCGGAGGAACAGGTCTTGACCGGCGAGGAGATCCGAGCAGTCGTCGAGCGCACCTTTCCCATGGTCGAGGAAGAGCGTGAGCCGTCGGCGACCGCCCGGGTCTTCAGGTTCGCCGACGGGACGGGACGGCTCGGGTTCATCAACCCGGTCAGCGAACCGTTCTGCTCCGACTGCAACCGGATCCGCATCACGGCCGAGGGCCTGCTGCGAACCTGCCTCTTCTCGATCGGAGAGACCGACCTGAGGGGCCCGATCCGCAGCGGGGCCGACGACACCGAACTGGAACGGATCATCCGCGAGGCGGTCTGGCGCAAGGAGCTCAAGCACAGGGTCGGCGAGCCCGGATTCCGCCAACCTCCGCGGACGATGTCGGCGATCGGCGGCTGAACTACTTCTTGGCTGCGATCGCCGAGTCGATCGCGCGACTCATCTCGTTGATGCCGAAAGCACCCTCGAGCCTGCCTGCGATCTTGCCGTCGGTGCCGACCGTGAAGAACCAGGGTTCACTGAATCCCCCGTCTGTTGCCACCAGACCGAACTGCTTCATCGAGGGGGCCGGGGCCGGGTACTTCGGCGAATAGGCCTCCTGCTGGATCATCGCGACCTCGTCTCCGTAGGCGGCCTGCAGCTGGAGGAGCAGGTCCGTGACGGGCCCGCAGACCCGCGAGATGCAGAACTTGGGGCTCGCGAAGAGGATCGCTACGGGCTTCTTGCCGACGACCGAATCGAAGCTCTGCTCGTGGAGCGAGGGCGCCTTGGGATCGCGGGTATCGATCGGCCCGGGCCCCGTCGAGGAGTTGGTCAGGGTCGTTGCCTTGGGAGCGGTCTGCCCAACGGCTGGGATCGAGCTCGACTTCCGCACGGGGATCTCCGAAGTAGTGGCGGCCACCAGACCGTCAGGTGTCTTCGTGAAGCTGAGAGCCGACCACTTGCCGGCCTTCGGGAACGGAACGGTCGTGGCGTAGACCGCCTGCAGCTCATCGCCACTGAGTGCGGCCTGCTTCGACAGGAACTTCTGCTGGGGCACCATCGGGTCGGCAGGGGCAGCGAACGGCCCGACCGCCGCCTCGCCCGGGCTCGGCGCGACGTAGACCACAGTGGGCCCGTAGACGGGCTTGCCGTCCTGGCCGATCGCGGCGAACGCGAGTCGGCTGGGGCCGACAGTCAGGGTCCCGTTGCCCGGAGCCAACTGCGCCTGTGAGGAAGCGTCTTGAAGCAGCTGCTCGAGAGTCTTGCCCTCCGATTTGGGGAACTCTGCGACGCTGACCTTCTCCGCTGCCGTGACCGACTCGGCAACCGGACCTGACTTGAGCAGCTCGGCGTTGACGCCGTCGCCACCGCCACCGCCTCCGCAGCCCGCTGCGAGTGCGCCGAGGATCGCGAACCAGAGCACGATCGAACGCGGGCGGGAACAGACCATTGGGCAATCATCGCAGGCCCGCGCGTGAATGAGCTTCAGGGAGGGAAGCCTCCTCGATTCGCAGGGAGTCGCCCTATGATGCCCGCATGGTCGAACCGGGCGGTTCCAACGGCAACTCGAGTTGGCTGCGGTGCTACCGCTGCTGGTCGCAGAACCTCGAGATCCAAGTCCATTACGAGGGCATTCACCGGGTCGACCCGGAGACCGGGGAACGGGCCGAGGTCGTCGACGAGCTGCAGGAGTCCGTCGTCCAGTGCCTCGACTGCATGCACGACCAGCCCCACCTCGGTTTCAGCGACGGTCGGATCCAACCGATCTCCGATCGCTGGGAGCGAATGGTCGCCGGGACACCGTGGGTCGCTTCCTGCACCGTGACCGTCGACTCCGACGACGTCGACACCTGCTCCGGCCCCGAAGCGGGCGACTCGCTCTCGTACGCAGCCTTCGGCGACCACGGAACCCGCGAGTTCTTCACGCACGTTCGGTTCCACAAGCACGCCGACGACCAGATCACGGTCCACCTGCTGGTCGAGCTCTACGCCCGCTCTGCCGAGGAGGCGACCGAGGTGCTGCAGGAAGCATCGCGCGGGGTTCTCGCGATCACCTCGCTTGCCGAGGAGTCGAGGCCACCCGCCGCCGTCGACGATCCCCACGCTTGATCCTCGATCTCCTGCGAGCGAGACCGACCTCAGGCGCCCGAATGCTTGCCCCGATTGCCCTCGACTTGCGGCGACGCTTGAAGCCACTGCGATGACGACCACGGTACACCCCGCCTCGACTGCCGAGGTCGCCGAGGTCCTGCGCCGGGCGTCGGCCGACGGCACGCCGCTTGTCGCTGTCGGCGGAGGCACCGGGCTGGCCGATGCCACGAGGGCATCCGATGGCGAGATCAGCCTTCTGACCGACCGTCTCAAGCGCCTCGCTCCGGTCGACATGGCCGCAGCCCAGGTGACTGTCGGGGCAGGAGTCACCCTGGCTGAACTCGAGAACCACGTCAGGGCGGCAGGCCTCGAGTTCCCGCTGGACCTCGGCGCCCGACAGACCGCCCACCTCGGCGGGATGGCGGCCTCGAACGCAGGCGGATCGCTGGCTTGGCGATTCGGCTCGATGCGCGACTTGGTCGCGGGCTTCGAGGCAGTCCTGGCCGACGGCTCGATCGTCGGCTCGCTGGCCGGTCTCCAGAAGGACAACGCCGGTTACGACCTCAGAGGCCTGTTCATGGGCAGCGAGGGAACGCTCGGCGTGATCACGGCCCTGAGGCTCAAGCTGGTCCAAGCGATGCCCGCAAGGGCAACAGCGCTGATCGCGGCCGGCAGCCCCGAACGGGCGCTGGCGATCGGTGTCCACCTTCGATCGACCTCTCCGGAGCTGATCGTCTGCGACTTCATCGCCCCGCGCGGTACCGCCCTCACATGCGCCCGACTCGGCGTCGAGCCCCCGGTACAACCGGGCGGCGGTTGGTTGGTGCTGGCGGAGCTCGGATCGCAGGCGGGTGACGGGATCGAGGAGCGGCTGGCATCGGCGATCGCCGACTCGCCCGGGGGAGCGCCCGAGGCCGCAGTCGCTGCCGATTCGGCCCAGCGTGATGCAATCTGGAGGATCAGGGATTCGATCTACGAAGCGTGCGAAGCCACCGGCCCAACCCGCAAGCTCGACCTTTCGGTCGGGGTCTCCAGTATTCCCGGCTTGGCGGCCGACGTGCTCGAGGCGCTGGCAGCCGAAGGCTGCGATCCGGCGACCGACATCGCAGTCTGGGGACACCTGCTCGACGGGAACTTCCACGCCACGCTGATGGGCCCGGCAGCCACGGCGGAAGTCGAAATGGCGGCCACCCTCAGCGTGCAGCGCCACGGCGGTTCGGTTGCGGCCGAGCATGGAGTCGGGCGCCAGCGGCTCGCGGTGCTGGGGCTGACCAGGACGCCCTCGGAGCTGGCTGCGATGCGGGCGATCCGCGCAGCGCTCGATCCTGCTGGCATCCTAGCCCGGGGTCGTGCCCTGCCCGACTGACCGGGTCCTACCCGACTTCATGCGCGATGTTCACACGGAGCAGGTCCTCCGCGGTCTGGATCGGCTCGTAGACGGCGTCGCACGGGTCCGACACCGACACTCCTGAAACGAGTCCATAAGCGCTGTTGCGCGCGTAGACGGGGCTGCCGCTGTCGCCCGAGGCGACGCAGATGTTCGCCTCGACCAATCCAGTCACCACCGCATCGCCGTAATCCACGGTCACGTCCAAGGCCGTAACGGCGCCGCAATTCGACTCGCCGTACCAAGCCCCGGTCACGCAGACCCGCATTCCAGAGGCGCTGTCGGAATCAGTGCGAATGGGGTATTCGGGATTGGCCGTCGTGTCCGGCCCATCGGTGACCTGGACCCATGCTCTGGATCGCCAGCCGGCCGGGTTGTTGACGTGCATGATCGACCCGTCGCCCGCCTCCCCGAACACCGACCTGTGGATAGGACCAACCTCATGTGCCGAGGAGTTGGCGAAACGGGTTCGCCACACGGCCCCAGGGCTGACGTCACAATGCCCGGCCGTAATCTGGAACAGCCTGCCATCGATGCGGCTGCGGGCGAGGAACCCCCCTGTACAGCTCCCCTGAGCGATCAGGATCCGGATGCCGGCCCTCAATGGCGGATCGCAGAACGGATACGAACAGGCAGCGGGCCTCATCCGCTCGGACTTGACCTTCACCGACACAAGGCTGCCGAAGACCGCCTTGGTCCGCTCGATCAGGTCCTGCTGATCGGCCGTCCTGACAGCCCTCGGCGGCACCCGCAACTCCAGCCCGTCACCGCCGGCGCGAACAGCAGACCCCATCCGGAGCCTCGCCGAACCGTTGGCGGCCCTCAGGTTCGCAGCGAACCACTTGCTGGCAGACCGCAGGGCAGGTCGGACATCGCCCTTCGACGGCGGAGGCGCCCACGCCCAGCCAACGGCGTTGGCGGCGACCAATGCCGCCAGACCGGCTGCGCAACTGCGGCGATTGACGGCGACCATTCCCGAGTCCGACCTCCTGCAACCACCGTAGGTGGCTCCAGCCCAGGGAGGGAAAGAAGAAGGGGAGCCGTGAGGCTCCCCTTTGCAGCTCAGTGGATGTCGTTGCGGATCAGCCCAGGCGCTGGGACAGCGCAGCGAGCTGGTCGCGCATCTCCTGCGGAAGCCGCTCACCGAGAGAGTCGAGGTGCTCCTCGATCGAAGGCAGCTCGGCCTTCCACTCCGCCGGATCTACCTTGAGCAGCTCAGCCAAGTCGGCCCCGCTGATGTCGAGGCCGTCGGTGTTGATGTCGCCGACCTGCGGAAGGAAGCCGATCGGTGTCTCGACCCCGTCGGCCTGGCCGTCACAGCGACGGAATACCCACTCGAGGACCCGGCTGTTCTCGCCGAAGCCGGGCCAGAGCCAGCGTCCGTCGGCGTCCTTGCGGAACCAGTTGACATAGAAGATCCTCGGCAGCTTCGACGCCTCCGTCGAGCGGCCGATCTTCAGCCAGTGACCTGCGTAGTCGGCCATGTTGTAGCCGGCGAACGGAAGCTGGGCGAACGGGTCGCGCCTGAGGACTCCCATCGCTCCTGCCGCGGCTGCGGTCGTCTCCGACGACATCGTCGCTCCGAGGAAGGTGCCGTGCTCCCAGTCGAATGCCTCGTGAACGAGCGGCACAACTCCGGAGCGGCGTCCACCGAACAGGATCGCGTCGATCGGCACGCCCTCCGGGTCCTCCCACTCGGGTGCGATCGCCGGGTCCTGAGCTGCCGCAACGGTGAACCGGGCGTTCGGGTGCGACGACGGCGTTTCCGAGTCCGGGGTCCAGTCGTTGCCGTGCCAGTCGATCAGGTGCGCGGGCGGCTCCTTGGTCATGCCCTCCCACCAGATGTCGCCGTCGTCGGTCTTGGCGCAGTTGGTGAACACTGCGTTGGCGTGGATCGTCTTCATCGCGTTCGGGTTGGTCTCGTCGCTCGTGCCCGGGGCGACACCGAAGAAGCCCGCCTCGGGGTTGATCGCGTAGAGGCGACCGTCCTCCTTGAACTTCATCCAGGCGATGTCGTCGCCGACCGTCTCGACCTTCCAGCCGGGCAGGGTCGGGATCAGCATCGCGAGGTTGGTCTTGCCGCACGCCGACGGGAATGCCGCGGCGATGTTCTTCACTTCACCCTCGGGCGAGGTGAGCTTGAGGATCAGCATGTGCTCGGCCATCCAGCCCTCGTCACGTGCCATCACGGAGGCGATCCGCAGCGCGAAGCACTTCTTGCCGAGCAGGGCGTTGCCGCCGTAGCCGGAGCCATAGGACCAGATCTCACGGGTCTCGGGGTAGTGAACGATGTACTTCGTCTCCGAATTGCAGGGCCACGGCACGTCGGCCTGGCCCTCGGCCAGAGGAGCGCCGACCGTGTGGACGCATGGAACGAAATCCCCGTCCTCGCCGATCACGTCGAGTGCGGCCTGGCCCATCCGGGTCATGACTCGCATCGAGACGACCACGTAGGGGGAGTCGGTGAGCTCAACCCCGACATGGGCGATCGGCGATCCGAGCGGCCCCATCGAGAACGGGACCACGTACATCGTGCGTCCTGCCATGCAGCCGTCGAACAGGCCGTTGAGCTCCGCCCTCATTTCGACCGGCGGGCGCCAGTTGTTGGTCGGACCGGCGTCGATCTCATGCTCGGAGCAGATGAAGGTCCTGTCCTCGACCCGGGCGACGTCACTCGGGTCGGAGCGGCAGAGGTAGCTGTTGGGGCGCTTCTCCTCGGCGAGGCGCTCGAAGGTCCCGGCATCGACCAGTTGCTGGCAGAGCCGGTCGTACTCCTCGACCGAACCGTCGCACCAGACCACCTGGGCGGGTTTGGTCAGGGCTGCGATCTCGTCTACCCAGGCCTTGAGCCTGGCGTGGTTGGTGGGGGCCTCGCTGGTGCTCACATCGACTCCTTGTTCAGCTGTCTCTCTAGGGGGCGGGAGAAATTTGATCCGGGAACGCGAAACGGCGCCACGATCAGCGCGACGCCAGAATCGGAACTATGCCCGATCCGGCGGCAGATTGCCCTGCCGCCGGAGGGGCTGGAAGCGCAGATCAGGACGGGCGCTTGGGGATCAGGACCAGGCGCTTGAACTCAGCAACCAGAACGCCGTCCTGGTTGTTGACTCGAGTGTGGACCTTGACCACACCGCGATCCGGCTTGCTCTTGGACTCCTTGACGTCGAGCACCTCGGTCTCGACGAACAGGGTGTCGCCATGGAAGACCGGGTTCGGATGGCTGAGCTCCTCGGTCGCGAGGTTCGCGATCGCCTTGCCGGAAACGTCACTGACGCTCATGCCGAGGGCGAGCGAGTAGACGAGCGGCCCGACGACGACGTTGCGGCCCTGCTGGCTGTTGCCGGCGTAGACATCGTTGATGTGGAGCGGGTGGTGGTTCATCGTGATCAGGCAGAAGAGGTGGTCGTCTGCCTCGGTGACGGTCTTGGCGGGCCAGTGCTTGTAGAGGTCACCGACTTGGAACTCCTCCAGGTAGCGGCCGTAGGAATGAGCTCCGGACGCTTCGCGCTGGGCCTGGTCGGTTGTGAATTCGCTGCTCATCTGTGTTGTTACCTCGCGTTGGGCGGTTGATTCGATGGTCGGAACGACTGGAAGGATGCCGCTTCCCCGGGCGGAGCGTCCGCTCGTCGCGCTCAGGCGGCGGCGATCACTTGCTCTGAGGTAGGTTTCCCCTCTCGGTACGGGGGCCGCAGGGTCCCCGCCCACCGAGTGACAAGACCGCCCAAGAGCCCCACAGGAGACAACGTGCGCAACCCCCGCGACTTTCTCAAGCCGCTCGCGATCGGAGCCCCCGATCCCTTGACGGAAATCCCCTTCCCTCCCTCGAGGATGATCCACTTCCTCGACTTCTCTAATGAGAAGATGGTCGCGAAGGTCCCCGACATCGCCCCGACCGTGGACATCCTGCTCGGCAACCTCGAGGACGCCGTCCCAGTCGATCGCAAGGTCGCAGCGCGTGAGGGCCTGATCAAGGTCGGCAAGGAGACCGATCTCGGTGCGACGCAGCTCTGGACGCGGATCAATGCCCTCGAGTCGCCGTGGGTACTCGACGACCTCACGCAGGTGGTGTCGGAGATCGGCAGCAAGCTCGACGTCGTGATGGTCCCGAAGGTCGAGGGTCCGTGGGACATCCACTTCGTCGACCGGACACTCGCCCTGCTCGAAGCCAAGGCCGGGATCGACCGTCCGATCCTGATCCACGCGATCCTCGAGACCGCTCAGGGAGTCGCCAACCTCGAGGAGATCGCCTGCGCCAGCCCCCGCATCCAGGGCATGAGCTTCGGCCCGGCTGACCTCGCCGCTTCGAGGCGGATGAAGACGACCCGCGTCGGCGGCGGCCACCCCGGCTACCAGTCGATCAGCGACCCGGTCAACACCGAGGACTTCAGCGAGGGCCGTGATTACTTCCAGCAGGATCCGTGGCACTACTCGATCGCCCGCATGGTCGACGCCTGCACCTCCGTCGGGGCGCTGCCGTTCTACGGCCCGTTCGGCGACATCAAGGACACGGTCGCCTGCGAGACCCAGTTCCGCGCCGCTTTCCTGCTCGGTTGCGTCGGCGCGTGGTCGCTGCATCCCGCTCAGATCGCCATCGCCAAGAAGGTCTTCTCGCCCGATCCGGACGAGGTCGCCTTCGCCCGCAAGGTGATCGCCGCGATCCCGGACGGTCGCGGAGTACACATGATCGACGGCAAGATGCAGGACGACGCCACCTGGAAGCAGTGCAAGGTGATGGTCGACCTCGCAGACATGCTTGCCGCACGCGACCCGGAGATGGCCGCGATCTACGGAGGAGATGGAGCATG
Source organism: Actinomycetes bacterium (assembly GCA_037131165.1). Taxonomy (GTDB): domain Bacteria; phylum Actinomycetota; class Thermoleophilia; order Solirubrobacterales; family Solirubrobacteraceae; genus WLNJ01. The sequence goes on from JBAXRO010000001.1 coordinate 65,949, forward strand.
AGGTTCTACGAGTACGAAGCGCGCGAGATCGTCAAGCGCGCGGGCATCCCTGTCACCGAGTACGGCTTCACCCGTGACGCCGCGGAGGCGAAGGAGATCGCGGCACGGATCGGCGGCCCGACCGTGATCAAGAGCCAGGTCCTGTCAGGCGGCCGAATGAAGGCCGGCGGCGTGCAGTTTGCCGACACCCCGGAAGAGGCTCAGGCCCACGCCGAGGATGTCCTCAAGCTGGAGATCAACGGCCAGATGCCGCGAGGGATTCTCGTCGACCCGAAGGCCGACATCGATCAGGAGTTCTACGCCGGGGTCGTCTGGGACGGCACCGCCAAGAAGCCGGTGATCATCTTCTCGCCCGTCGGCGGGATCGACATCGAGCAGGTCGCCGAGGAGCAGCCCGACAAGGTCGGCCGCAGGCACTTCAGCAACATCCACCCCTTCAGCGACTACATCGCGAAGGAGGTCATCGCTTCGACCGGCGTAACCGGCAGCGACCTCAACAAGCTCGTGCCGATCGTCAGCAAGCTCGCGAAGCTGTTTGTCGAGAAGGACATGACGCTCGCCGAGATCAACCCGCTCGGCAAGCTCAAGGACGGCAGCTTCGTCGCGCTCGACGCCCACATGGACATGGAGAACGAGGCACGCGGCCGCCACAAGGCGCTGCTCGCCGACCTCGGAGTCGGCGACGAGGAGACCCGCGAGGCTCGCGAGGCAACCCCGTTCGAGATCGCGGGCGAGGAAGTCGACTCGATGGACCACCGCGGAGTGGCGGGGAACGTCACCGAGTTCGACGGCAACCTTGGCCTCGTGATCGGCGCGGGCGGCGGCAGCCTGACACTGTTCGACGCCGTAAGGGCCCACGGCGGCAAGCCGGCCAACTACTGCGAGATCGGTGGCAACCCGTCTGTCAAGAAGGCCTGCGGCCTCGCCAAGCTCGTGCTGCAGAAGCCCGGCGTCGACAAGATCGCCGTGATGATGAGCATCGTCAGCAACACCCGGGTCGACATCGTCGCCCGCGGGGTGATCAAGGCCTGCCTCGAGCTCGACATGGACCCGAGCGAGAAGATCGCCTTCTTCCGGATCCCGGGCGCGTGGGAAGAGGAAGGGTTCGCGATCCTCGAGAAGTACGGCGTCGACTACGCCGACCGGTCCGTGTCACTGCATGAGGCTGCCAACCGGGCGGTCCAGAAGATCCAGGGGGCAGCAGCATGAGCATCCTCGTAAACGAAGAGACGACCTTCATCGTCCAGGGCATCACCGGCCGCGAGGCTGTCAACCTGACCCGCGAGTGTCTTGACTACGGCAAGGGGGCCAAGGTCGTCGGCGGTGTCACCCCGGGCCGCAAGGGCCGCGAGGTGCACGGCGTGCCAGTGTTCGACACCGTCGCCCAGGCCGTCGAGCACCACGGATCGCCGATCGACGGCTCGGTCGTGACCGTGCCGCCGGCCTTCACCAAGGACGCAGTCCTCGAAGCGATCGAGAACGGGATCAAGCTGATCGTGATCGTCACCGAGCGGATTCCTCGCGGCGACGTCGCCCAGATGGTCGAATTCGCGGGTGAGCACGGCGCCCGGATCATCGGGCCGAACTGCCTCGGCCTGATCGTTCCCGACGTGATCAAGATGGGCGGCATCGGCGGTCCGGCGAAGGACGCGGCCAAGGCCTACTCCCCCGGTTCGGTCGGCGTAATCAGCCGCTCCGGCGGCATGACGACGGAGATGTCCTCGACCCTCACCGCTGCCGGTCTCGGCCAGAGCACAGCGGTGTCGATCGGCGGCGACGCGATCATCGGATCGAGCTACGCCGAGCTGATGCCGCTGTTCGAGGCCGATGAGCAGACAGAGGCGATCGTGATCTACACCGAGCCGGGCGGCCGCATGGAGGCCGAACTCGCCCGGTGGGTCAAGGAGAACAACTCGCGCCTGCCGATCGTCGCCTTCATGGCGGGACGCTTCATGGACGAGATGCCCGGCATGAGCTTCGGCCACGCCGGCACGATCGTCGAAGGCAAGGAGGACACCGCGACCGAGAAGATCGCCCGTCTCGCTGAGGCAGGCATCACCGTCGCGGAGGAGATCTCGGAGATCCCCGATCTCGTCAAGAAGGCAATTGCGGAGAGGAAGGGCTGATCGCCATGGACGGAGTCTTCATTTCAGTCGAAGTCAGCGGCGAGGCCGCTTCGAACGCCGAGCTCGGGCGCAAGCTCGAAGAGGTCTGCCCGGTGAGCATCTTCAAGGGCAGTGAGTCGAGCGGTGTCGAGATCGTCGCCGAGAACCTCGACGAGTGCGTCCTCTGCGGGCTCTGCCTGGACGCAGCGCCCGCGGGGACCGTGACGGTCACCAAGCTGTACTCGGGCGAGACGCTCAGCCGCTGACCGGCAGCCAGGCGGGCCATCGCCGCCAAGGCAGTTCTTCAAGGGCGGTCCTCCGGGGCCGCCCTTGAAGTATCGGAGCCCCCTCCGGCGATACGCTACGACCCGATGGCTACCCCGATGCTCAACTTCGAGTCGGTCACCAAGAGGTACGGCAACCGCAAGGCCGTCGACGGCCTTTCGTTCAGCGTCCCCGCCGAGTCCGTCGTCGGCCTGCTCGGCCCCAACGGGGCAGGCAAGTCAACTGCGATGAAGATGGTCCTCGGGCTGGCCCAAGCGACCTCCGGCGAGATCAACCTCTTCGGCTGTACCCCCGGAAGCAGCGGGTTCGCCGACGCGGTGAGGCGAACCGGCTCCCACATTGAGACCCCGGCCCTCTACGAGCGGGCAAGCGCGAGGCAGAACCTCGAGATCCACGGGGCGGCGTTCGGGATCGGGCGGCGCGACCCGCGGATCGCAGCGACGCTCGAAACGGTTGGCCTGTCCGACCGCTCCGGCGACAAGGTCAAGAACTTCTCGCTCGGGATGCGCCAGCGGATGAGCCTCGCTACGGCGATCCTGCACGAACCCGAGCTGGTGATCCTCGACGAGCCGACCAACGGCCTCGACCCGAGCGGGGTCGTCGAGATCCGCGAGGTGATCCGCTCGCTGCCCGACCGTGGAATGACGGCGCTGGTCTCCTCCCACGTGCTCGGCGAGATCGAGAAGACAGTCGATCACGTGGTCATCATCCGCAACGGCCAACTGGTCAAGGAGGGGTCGATCGATTCACTCACCGAGGGGGACGACGAGACCCTGCTGGTGAGGATGCCCGAGGGGCAAAGCCAGCTGGGGTGCGACGCTCTCAACGCAGTCGGCTACACAGCAGCCGTCGGCAGCGACGGCGTGCTGAGGGTCAACCCGCACGGCCGCCCGGGTTCCTCGATCGCCCACACCCTCGCCCAGGCGAACCTCTATCCCGATGAACTTCGATCCGAGCGGGGCCGCAGCCTCGAGTCCGTGTTCCTCGAACTGACCGACTCCCCCGAGGAGGCTCCGGAACCCGGGCAGCGTGCCTCCGGCGAGACCCAAGGGACGGGGGTCTGAAGTGCTGAAGTCCGAACTCCTGAAGATCCGCTCGCTCCCGACGCCACGCACCGCCCTGGTGTTCGTGCTCGCGGCGATCCTCGCCGCCTGCGTGATCGTCGGGCTGGTCGCACCGGAGGGCAACGCGGTCGAGTGGTACCACCGGGCACCCGACTTCGCGGTCAACCTGGTCGGAACCATCGCGGCGATGGTGCTCGGAGCGTGGGTGATCGGACTTGAGTTCTCGAGCAAGACCGTGCGACTGGCTGCGACCGTCCAACCGGCCCGGTCGCGGCTGATCGTGACCAAGTTCCTCGTTGCGCTCGGCCTCCTGACCGCCTTCGCGGTCGCTGTCACGGCTGTCGCCTATCTCGCCCAACTCGCGATGTGCTCGATCGGGGGGATCGACTTCCCGTCCCGGGAGGCGCTCGACAGTGCCGTCGCCTACACCCTGCTCAGCATCTTCTGGGGGATGTTCGCCTTCGGTCTGGTCCTGCTGCTGCGCAGCTACACCGCCGGGCTGATCGTTTCGATCGTGCTGGCGATCGGAATCGACAACGCACTGCAGCTGATCCCCAAGGTCGGGAAGTACACATTCGGTTCGGCAACCGGGTCGGTCGCCAACTCGATCACCGGCGACAACGAGGCGACCCTGACCATCGGAATCGCCGTCCTCGCGACCCTCACCTGGATCGCCGTCGTGAACCTCGCCGGGTCCGTGCGCTTCTCGACTACCGACCTGAAGTAACTGCCGAGCGAAGTCGGCGCCTCTTGGGCCCGGGCTCCCCGGACCTGACTCCCCGTGGGAGATTCAGGCAGTAACGGCCGCCGGGCTGGCCGACTGCTCCTTCGGCAGCAACAGGGCGATCAGCCCGGCGGCGAGCACGAAGACGACCGACGCCCACAGGCAAGCCGTCAAACCCTGCCACTGGTAGAGCGCCCCCGAGAGGATCGTGCCCGTAAGGCGCCCGAATGCGTTGGCCATGTAGTAGAAGCCGACGTTCATCGCGACCTTGTCCGAGTGCGAGTAGCTGAGGATCAGGTAGGAGTGGACCGCGGAGTTGACCGCGAAGGCAACGCCGAACAGCATCAACCCGACGACGATCGCGAGGGTCTCGTCGACATCGGATTCGAGGGCCAGCGCGATCAGGGCCGGGAAGGCAGCGAGAACGAAGGCAGCGACAGCCGCTGTCCGCCCGGTCGGCTCACCACGGCCCTCCGCGGTGCGGGCTCGGACCCAGCGGGGAGCCGATGCCTGGACGATTCCGTAGGCGATCACCCAGACGGCCATGAAGGTTCCCACCTCCCAGAAGCTCCAGCCCAAGACCGTGCGGAGGAAGACCGGCAGCCCCACCACGAACCAGACGTCGCGCGAGGCGAACAGGAACACCCGCGCGGCGGCGAGGATGTTCACCGCGCGGTTCTGGCTGAACATGTGGCGGAACTTCGCCTTGGCATCGGGCCGGCCGAGATCGCCGTGCATCAGGACGGCGGTCGCGACGAGCGCGATCGAGACCATCGCGACCAGAATCGCGAGCGCGGAGTGGAAGCCGACAGTCGAGAGCAGGAGCCCGCCGAGGAAGAACCCGACTCCCTTGAGGGCGTTCTTCGAACCGGTCAGGATCGCAACCCACTTGTAGAGCGCTCCCTCCTCCCCCTCCGGCACGACGAGCTTGACCGCGCTCTTGCTGCTCATCTTGGTCAAGTCCTTCGCGATCCCCGAGAGGGCCTGCGATGCCATGACGTACGGCACGACCAGCCACGAGTCGGGTGCGAAGGCGAGCATCGACAGGGCGACGATCTGCACTCCCAACCCGCCGAACAGGGTTGACTTCAGGCCGAAACGGGAGGCGAGGAAGCCGCCGACGAGGTTCGTCACGATCCCGAACACCTCGTAGAAGACGAACAGGGTCGCCAACTTGAACGGCGAGTATCCGAGGTTGTAGAAGAAGAACAGGACGAGGATCCGGCTCGCCCCGTCGGCGAGTGTGTCGGCCCAGTAGGCGGCCGTGACAAGGATGTAGTTGCGCAGGTCCGGTGAGCGTCCGGCGTCCCTCGCTCTGCCCGCGGCAGTCATCGTGGGTTCCCTGCCCGCAGCGACACCCGGCACGGATCGGCGGGCGTCGCTCGCCTCACTGAGGCAGGCCGAGCGCCACCTTGCGCGCCAGCTCGGCCCAACGGTTCGCATAGCCCCACTCGTTGTCGTACCACGCGAGGATCTTGACCTGAGTCCCGGCCGTGACCATCGTCGACGGGGCATCGATCACCGCCGAGCGCGGGTCGGTCCGGAAGTCGACCGAGACCAGCGGCCGCGCCTCGTAACCGAGGATCCCGGCCAGCGGGCCCTCGGCTGCCGCTCTGAGGGCCTCGTTGACCTCGTGCACCGAGGTCGGTCGCGACACCTCGAAGACGCAGTCCGTCAGAGAGGCATTGAGCAGCGGGACGCGCACCGCGAGTCCGTCGAGCCTCCCTTGGAGTTCGGGGAAGATCAGTCCGATCGCCGTTGCCGATCCGGTCGTGGTCGGGATCAGGGAAAGGCTGGCGGCGCGCGCTCGCCGGAGGTCCTCGTGAGGCGAGTCGACGACCGACTGGGTGGCCGTCATGTCGTGGAGGGTCGTGATCATGCCGTGCTCGATCCCGATCGCCTCGTGGATGACCTTGACCACCGGTGCCAGGCAGTTGGTCGTACATGACGCAGCCGTGACGATGTCGTGGGCCGTCGGGTCATAGAGGTCGTCATTGACCCCCATCACGACGTTGAGGACTCCCTCCGTCTTGACCGGGGCCGCGACCACGACCTTGCCGACGCCGCGCTCGAAATACCCACCGAGCGCCTCAGCCGTCCTGAACTTCCCGGTCGACTCCATCGCGACCTGCACACCGTGGGAGTCCCAGGGGACCTCAACCGGATCCGGGTGGGCAGTGAACGCGATCCGACGGCCGTCCACGACGATCCCGTCCGTGTCCGAGCGGATGTCGCGATCCCAGCGACCGTGAACGGAGTCGAACTCGAGCAGGTGTGCGGCAGCCTCAGGGCCCCCGGCGATCTCGTTGATCAGGACCACATCGATACCTGGCCGATCGAAGCAGGCGCGTAGCGCAAGGCGCCCCATCCGACCGAAGCCGTTGATCGCTACCTTGACGGACCCCTCTTCCCTCAAATCCTTCTTCATCGGCCGCCGACGTTATCCGAGCGACCCTGCCTGACTGGTGAAGATCGTGGCAACCGGTGGTAATTTGTCCCTCGGGGGAGGGATGAGAGGTCGACTCGGCATAGTGGCTTTTGCGTGCGTTGTCGCATCGTTTGGAGCTGGTCCGGGCGGGACCGGCGCCGGTGCAGCCGCGGGCGCTGGCGAATGCGCGCAACCGGGCGCGGTCAACGCCCAAGGCTTGCCGTGCCGACGCTCCGCCGACGGGACCCTCCGCTGGGGCCCGCGTTACCGCGTCCTCTACTACGGGGACTCGCTGGGCCTCGAGTCGGCACGCTTCGCGAGGATGCTGCTCGGCGAGCGCGGCGCTGTGATGGTCGACAGGGCTATCTCCGGCTCCTCACCCTGCGACTGGATGAAGGTCGTGCCCTACGACCTTGCCGGTGGCAGACCGGATGCCGTGATCGCGGAGACAGTGGGGAACGCCCTCTCGCGCTGCCAGCTCTCGCCGAGCGGAGCCAAGCCCCAGTGGAACAGCGTCGCCTACTGGAAGCGCTACACATCCGACCTCGCCCGCTTCAGCTCGATGTTCCCGGCTTCGACCGGGGTCTGGCTGGCCCCACCTCCGGCGACCCGAAACGACAGATCCTCCGGCTACTCGCACAAGGCAAAGATGCTGTCGGTGATGAGGAAGGTCGCCTCCGCGCGCGTCAACAGCTTCGCCGTCGATGCCGGAGCGGCCATCGAGGTCAAAGGGTCCTACTCGCGGATCATGCCCTGCTTGGCTTGGGATCCCGTCTGCTTGGACGAGCCAAGACGCGGGATGAACATCGTCCGAGCTCTTGACGGGACTCACTTCTGCCCGGTGGCGATCAAGGCAACGATCGACCAGTTGCGCAACTGCAGCCCGAACCCCGGTGCCTACCGCTTTGCTATCGGGCAGGTCACCCCTGTGCTCAACTGGCTCGCCTCCAACCGCTGAGCCCCGCACCCCTGCGAGCGATCGCTCGCGGACCCGGTCAGTCGACGAGCGACCCGTAAGCGTCAGGCCTGCGGGTCGTCAGGAACGGGAACAGGTCGAGCCAGTCACGCCGCTGCGCGAGGTCGAGCTCGGCGACGAGAACTGCCGGCTCGTCACGCGGTGCCTGGCAGAGGACCCTCCCATAGGGATCGCTGACGAACGATGTGCCGTAGAACGTGATTTCCCCCTCGTTCCCGATCCTGTTGACGGCCACCATGAACAGGCCCGCAGTGATGCCGTTGCCGACGATCGTGTGCTGCCAGATCGCCTGGGTGTCAAAGGCGGGATGGGACGGCTCCGACCCGATCGCTGTCGGGTATGCGAGCAGGTCGGCGTCGGCGACCGAATACGCTCGAGCCAGCTCCGGGAACCACTGGTCCCAGCAGGTCGGAAGGCCGAGGCGGGCTGCCACCCCGTCGAAGTCAAGCTGGACGACAGGGAATCCCCCACCCTCGGCCTCTGTCGCCGGCCCCGGACTGAACCAGAGGTCCTCGCGATAACCGGCCGAGGCGGGGATGTGCATCTTGCGGGTCCGCTGGATCAACGACCCGTCCGGAGCGACGAGGATCGCCGTGTTGTAGCCACTGCCCGGTCCGCGCTCTACCGCCTCGTCGCTTCGCTCGAACAGCGATGCGTGGATCGGAACGCCATGCTCGTATGCCATCGCGGCTGCGAACCGGAATGTCGGTCCCTCCATCAGGTCCTCCGGCTGCGGGTCTCCCCCCTCGATGCTCCCGGGTGGATCCACGGCGAAGTAGCGCGAGAGCGTCAACTCCTGGAGGAAGACGACCTGAGCTCCGTTCTCGACTGCCGCGGCTATGCCGGCCGCCAACGCAGCCTCGTGTTCGACTGGATCCGGATGCCATCGCTCCTGGACCGCACCCACCTTGAGCACGCCGCGGTCGTAGTCGCGCTCACGGGCGGGCGAATCCGGCGGTGGGCCAGAGAGGATCACCTGCGGGGCGCTCATGCCTGAGGGACCTGCTGGGTGATGCAGTGGATCCCCCCGCCCCCGAATGCGAGAGTGATCGCCTCGACCCCGACGACCTCGCGGTCGGGGATCAGCTCACCGATCCGCCCGAGGGCCTCCGAGTCCATGTCCGGGTCGAGCCCCGCCACCGGCACGATCACGGCGCCGTTGACGAAGTAGAGGTTCAGGTAAGGGATCACGATCGCCTCACCGCTGCCGGGGCGCTCGGTCCTGGGCAGCAGGTCGAGGATCTCAACTTCGACCCCCTCGCGCTCGAGGATCTCGCGGTTGCGCTCCATGTTGGCGCGGTTGGGATCGGTCGCCGGCACCGCCTGGAGCAGCGCCCTGCCCGGACCGATGAACGCGCAGATGTTGTCTACGTGCCCGTCGGTGTCGGCGTCCTCGAGCAATCCCTGCTCGAGCCAGACGATCCGCTCGAGTCCGAGCAGATCGAGGAGCGCCCGCTCGATGTCGCCTCGCGGCATGTCGGGGTTGCGGCTCTCGTCGAGCAGGCACTGCTCGGTCGTCACGAGCAGCCCCTCGCCATCGACAGTGATCGAGCCGCCCTCGAGGACGAGACTGGCTGCTCGACGCTCGATACCGAGGTGATCGAGGAGCAGCCGCGATATCTCCCGGTCCTTGTCGAACGGCGCGAACTTGCCGCCCCAGCCGTTGAAGTCGAAATCGACCCCGGCTCGCTCACCGTCCGGAGCCCGGACAACGATCGGGCCGCTGTCGCGGATCCACGAGTCGTCGATCGGCCGTGACAGGACCTCCACCCCCTCCGCCGTGCACGAGCGCCTCGCCTCGTCGACGTCGGCTGGGTCCGCGACCAACGTGACCGGCTCGAACTGCGAGATCGCATCGACCACTTCGGCGTGGCAGCGACGTCCCGCCTCCAGACCCGTTCCTCGCCATGTATCGGCCCGGGTCGGCCAAGCGACGAGCGTCCGCTCGTGCGGCCCCCACTCGGCTGGCATTGAGAGGCCGTCCACTGCGCGTCTCAGCGGGCCTTCCGCAAGCGCCCGCGCTCTTCCTGCTTCTCGACGACCTGGTGGATCAGCTTGATCATGTTGCTGTCGCCACTCGCCTTGGCGTCGCCCTTCTCGAAGGCCTCACGCCAACCTTGAATCGTGCCCTTCCCGGCCAGTTCATTGAACTGCGAGCGAACGACCTCGAGGCGGACCCTGGCGTGATCGGCCACGCCCTTCCTGATCTGCGGTCCTGGGAGCTCGACGATGTAGGACTGGATGTCACCCTTCGCGCGGAGCTCGAGGTCGACCACGATCTTGAGCGGCTGCAGCGCTGGCACCTCGGAGAGGAAGCGCTCGATGGCTTTCCCGATCAGTGCAACCGTGTCACTCGCCATGCGCGCAGCCTAGCGATCAACCGGTCCGGAGTCGAATGACTGTTCCCGGACCGACGCAGGCCGGGTCAGTGGAGGATCGCCTTGAGCACGATCAAGGCGACGCCAAAGCCGAATGCGATCGCAGCCGACATGAGCCGCGCGATCGTCCCTCCGCCACCCCGCTTCGCCGCGACGAACCCGGTCAGGGCAAGTTCGGTGGAGCAGACCGTCAGGGCCACGACCACGGCCGTGCCGTCCTTGATCAAATCGACAACCGCCGCGAGGAGGATCGCGGCAGGGATCGCGCAGACGCCGACCATCGGCCACTGCCGGCGCATCTCCGCGGCCCAGCGATGGCGGTCCGGAGCCGTGCCGGTCGTCGCCCACTGGCTGAGCAACTCCGAATAGACATGGGCGGCCCAGAACAGGGTCAGAGTGAGCACCATGAAGATCAGGATCTCCCCCGCCCGCTCACCCTCACCCGATGCGGCGAGAATCGAGCCGGTGAGGATCAGGCCGTAAACGGCTGCGGCCATGTTGTTGCCGAACCGTTGGGTTGCGGCGAGCTGCGTGGCTCCGCCGGCAGTCGCCTCGACCGCGGAAACGGCATGCCCCGCTACCGCAGAGGAGACCCCTGCAACCTCTTCGGCCGCGGCGCCGACCGCGCCCGCGGCGCGGTCGACCAGCGGCTTGTGTTCTTCCTGGCTCAGATCTTGTGGCGCTGAAGGAGCTTCTTGCCGATCACCATGCGCTGGATCTCGGAGGTTCCCTCGCCGATCAGGAGCAGCGGCACGTCGCGGTAGAGACGCTCGACCTCGTACTCCTTCGAGTAGCCGTAGCCGCCGTGGATCCTGAAGCACTCCTCGACGCAGAAGTGACCGGCCTCGGAGGCGAACAGCTTCGCCATGCCCGCCTCGAGGTCGGAACGGATGCCGGCGTCCTTCATCCGGGCGGACTTGAGGGTCATCAGCCTTGCGGCCTCGATCTGGGTCGCCATGTCGGCGAGCTTGAACTGGATCGCCTGATGCTGCGCGATCGGCTTGCCGAACGTCTTGCGCTCTTGGCTGTAACGCAGGGCGAGCTCGAGGGCACGCTGGGCGATGCCGACGCCGCGGGCTGCGACGTTCACACGGCCGACTTCGAGCGCGTCCATCATCTGGATGAATCCCTGACCGACACCGGCCTCCTCGCCACCGAGGATGTTCTCGGCGGGGCAGCGGTAGCCGTCGAAGACGAGCTCGGTCGATTCGACTCCCTTGTAGCCCATCTTCTTGATCGTCGGCGGGACGTTGAAGCCCTTCAGCTCGCCGGTGTTCTCGTGAACTCCGGACTCCTTCTCGGCGATGAAGCAGGTCATTCCCTTGAATGCCGGCTCGGCCGACGGGTCGGTCTTGACGAGGACGAAGCAGAGGCTGCTCATCAGGCCGTTGGTGACCCACATCTTCGCCCCGTTGATCTCCCAGGCGCCGTCGTCGAGCTTCTTGGCGGACGTCTTGATCGCCTGGACGTCGGACCCGGCCTCGGGCTCGGAGAGGCTGAAGGAAGCACGCATCTCGCCGGTGGCCATCTTCGGGAGGTACTTCTCCTTCTGCTCTTCGGTGCCGAAGTTCATCAGCAGGTAGACGCCGATGAAGTGGGTGTTGATGATCCCGGAAATCGAGATCCAGCCCCGGGCCAGCTCCTCGACGATCATCGTGTAGGTCGTCAGGTCGAGACCCATTCCGCCGTACTCCTCGGGAATCGTCGTCCCGAACAGGCCCAGCTCCTTCATCTGCTCGACGATCTCGGTCGGATACTCGTCCGCGTGATCGAAGTGCTCTGCGTTGGGAAGGATCTGCTCGTCGACGAACTGCCTCACCATCTCGGTGATCGCGACTTGCTCATCGGTCTTGTCGGTGTACTGCGGAGTGGCGATGGCCATGTTTTTCGCTCCCGGCGGTTGGTTGTCCAGGGTTTAAAGGTGCTACGGAACTGCGCTCCTGTGAAGTTCAATCGTAACGGTAGTCGTTGCGGCATAGTCTGACGCGCCGTGAACCACTCCGCATCCCTTCTCGGGCAGATGCCCGCCGACTCGCTCGCTCTCGTCTCGCTCTCGGCCGACGGCAGCAGGACGGAATTCACCTTCGGCGAGGTCGTCGAAGCCTCGTCGCGCCTTGCCGGCCGCCTCTCTTCGCTCGGGGTGGAGCGGGGCGACGCGGTCCTGACCCTGATCGGCAGTCGGCCGGAGTGGGTCCTGACGATGCTCGCCTGCTGGCGGATCGGGGCGGTGCCCGTCCCCTGTAACGAGATGCTGACCGAAGGCGACCTCGCTCACCGGATCGCGATGTCCGACCCGAAGCTGCTCGTGATCCACGAAACGCACTCCGGGAAGGTCGAATCGGTAGGCGGCGGCCGGACCGTTATCAGCGTGCCCGATCCCGACTTCACCCTCGGCGAGCCGGTCGAACCGGTCGAGCTCGAGGACGACGACCCCACAGTGGTGATCTTCACCTCGGGCACCAGCGCCAAGCCGAAGGGGATCGTCCACGGCCACCGGTGGCTGGCGGGCCAGCAGCTCCAGGCGAGCGAATGGTTCGGAGCCGAACCCGGGACCCTCGCCTGGTGCACCGCCGCCCCCGGCTGGTCGAAGAGTGCGCGCAACGTATTCCTCGCCCCCTGGCTGTGCGGAGCGGCTGCGCTGATCCACGAGGGGCGATTCGACCCGGCGGAGCGGCTGGAGATAGTCGAGCGCGAACGGGTCGCGACGCTGTGCCAGGCGCCGACCGAGTTCAGGGTGATCGCAGCGAGCGGCGAACTCCGCCCCCTCCCCCACCTGCGCTCGATGGTGGCCGCCGGTGAGGCCCTCGGAAGCGAGGTGATCGACGCCTTCCGCGAGGCGACGGGAGTGAGGATCCGCGACGGCTACGGCCAGACCGAGACCAACCACCTGACGGCAGTGCGCCCGGGCGACGATGCTCCTCCCGGCTCGATGGGGCGCGCCCTGAGCGGAGTCGAGCTCTCCGTGGTCGACGGCGAGTTGGTAGTCGAGCCGAGGTCGGTGCCGACGTTCTTCGTGCGGACCCTCGAGGGCAAAGCCGCTCCGCTGGACGAGCCCTGGCACACCGGGGACTTGGTCGACGAGGAGGACGGCTGGTTCTTCTTCAAGGGCCGCACCGACGACATGATCGGCTCGTCCGGCTACAGGATCGGCCCGCTCGAGGTCGAGGCCGCCCTCGCGACGCATCCGGCAGTTGCCGAATCGGCCGTTGTCGGCGAGCCGGACGCCGAACGGGGCGAGGTTGTCCGGGCCGTCGTAGTGCTGACCCCCGGCTTCGCCGGATCGGACTCGCTGATCGCCGAACTCCAGGCTCACGTCAAGACCGAAACCGCCCCCTACAAGTACCCGAGGATCATCGACTTCACCGATTCCCTGCCGAGGACGGACACCGGCAAGCTGCAGCGATCGGCCCTGAGGGGGATTCGATGATCAATCCCGGGGAGCGGCCACTGATCGGCATCTGCGCATCACGGGAGACGGCCTCGTGGACTGTGTGGCAGCGCCAGCCGGCGATCCTCGTCGGATCGGCCTACGTCGATCGGGTGCAGGAAGCAGGCGGCTCCCCTGTGATCGTCGCACCGTCCGAGCCAGCCGACCTGCGGGTCCTCGATTGGCTCCACGGACTCCTCCTGCCGGGAGGACTGGACCTGAGTCCGAGCGGCTACGGAGAGCCGGTCTCCCCGGAGTGCGAGGACTTCGACCCGGCGCGGGACGAGTTCGAGCTCGCCCTCGCCAAGGCTGCCTTGGAACGCGACATGCCAGTACTCGGGATCTGCCGTGGCTTGCAGGTGATGAACGTCGCACTCGGCGGGACCTTGCTCCAGGACCTCAAGTCCGCGCTCGGCACCGACACCCACAGGGTCACGGTCGGCAGCCTCGATGAGGGAAACGCCCACACGGTCGAGCTTGCGCCCGATTCGCTGGCCTCGAAGATCGCTGGACGCTCGACGATCGCCGGCCGTTCGCATCACCACCAGGCCGTCGACCGGCCCGGGACCGGCGTGGTGATCAGCGGGGTGTCAGGGCCGGACGGGGTCCCGGAGGCGATCGAGATCGAGGACCGCGCCTTCGCGGTCGGAGTGCAGTGGCACGCCGAGGCGACACCGGATGACAGCTTCATCCCCGCGTTCGTAAAGGCCGCCACCACCCAGAGGTCCAGCCGGGCCTGATCCTCGCTCAGGCGGCGAGGATCGCGTCGACCTCGACGAGGCCTCCGAGCGGCAGCGCCTTGACGGCAACCGCCGCACGCGCCGGAGGGTCCTCACCGGGGAAGAACTCGGCGTAGATCGCGTTGACCGCCTGGAAGTCGCCCATGTCGGTCAGGTAGACGTTGACCTTGACCGCCCGGTCCAGCTGCGTCCCTGCCGCTTCCGCCACGGCCTTGAGGTTCGAGAGCGCCTGGCGGGCCTGAGCCTCCACCCCTCCCTCGACCAGTTGGCCGGAGGCCGGGTCGAGACCGAGCTGACCGGAGGCAAACACGAGACCCGCAGCCGAGGCCGCGTGGCTGTAAGGGCCGACCGCTGCCGGCGCGTCCGGCGAGTGGTGGGTCTGCCTGTCGCCGCTCACGGCCCGGACTGTACGCCGACCGGGCCCGGAACGGGGATCATGTGGGGGTGGACCTGTTTCCCGAGATCGAAGCGCAGACCCTGAGGGGCGAGAGGGTCGTCCTGCCTGCCGACCTGCCTGCCAAGCGCACGATCGTGGTCGCGGCCTTCCAGCAACCCCAGCAGGCGCTGGTGGACAGGTGGATCGACGCGTTCGTCGAGGAGGGCATCCCGCCCACTCCGCTCGGACTGGAGTTCGACGCCCAAGCCGCAGTGATCGAGTTGCCGGTGTTGCCGTCGCGCTACCGGATGGTGCGTCGCTTCATAGATGGAGGGATGGCCCGCACCATCAAGGTCGAGGAAATCCTCGCCCGCACATGGACGGCGTACACCGACGTCGAGAAGTTCCGCGAGGCGCTCTCCATCGCGAAGCCGCAAGTCGAGGTGATGGTCGTCAGTCGACTCGGCGAGGTGATTGACCGGACATCGGGCGAGGTCTCACTGAGCGCAGTCGAGCGCCTGACCGCCAGCGCCCTCGAACCGCTCACCTGACCTCGAAAGGCCGTGGCCCACCACCCACCAGCCGTCTACGCTGGCCCCATGCCGAACCGCCTT
>JBAXRO010000002.1:0-74069 GCA_037131165.1 Actinomycetes bacterium
CGATCTTCGCCCGTTGGTGCGGTGTGCTCGTGGCCGGGGACTACATCTCTCCCGTGGAGATCCCGATGATCAGCAACGGCGGCTCGCTGTCGGCCTACCGGGCGACACTGACAAGGCTCAGGGAGCTGGTAGCCGACGCCCAATGGGTCGTCCCCGGGCACGGCGAGGCACTCGACGCCCAGAGGGCGAACGCGGTGATCGGCGAGGACCTCGCCTACCTCGACTCGCTCGAGCAGCACGGCGCTGGCGCCCAGCTGCCCCTGGCCAGGAGGACCGGGGAGCAGAAGCGGATCCACGCAGAGAACGCCGCGCGAATCGCAGGCTGACGAGCGCAGCCACGACTCGCGAAGGACTTGATGTCCAAGCGGATCAAGAGTGAGGCGGATCGCATCGTGGGCCGCGGGCTCACCCTGTTGTGACGGAGCCGGAGCGTCGCGCCCCGGACCGGGTCAGCGGTCGTCGAGGGGAAGCCGGAGCAGCAGGTCGCGGGCCGGGTCGCTCTTGAAAGAGAACCCAATCGACCGGTAGAGCGCAAGCGCCGGCTCGTTCTCCTCGCTTACGTCGAGCTCGAGCCTGCGACAGCCACGCTGCCGGGCGAACCCGGCCGCCGCCTCGACGACCGCCCTGCCGAGGCCCGACCTGCGGGCCTCCGGCTCGACGTAGAGGTCCTCGAGCCAGCAGTCGGTTGCTGCCTGCCAAATACCGAACCGGTAGCGCAGCTGGCACACGGCCTGAGGCGGTGAATCGTCGTCTACAGCCCCGAGCAGGAACTCGCACTCCTGGTTGTCGATCAGCCGCTCGACCCCCGCGAGGAAGGCGTTGTCGGAAGGCCAGTCACGGCCGAAGTGGTCACGGAAGCCGATCAGGAGCCGGGCGACCGTCTCCGCCTCGGCAGGGTCGGCGCGCCAGACGCGATGGCTCACTCGGACTCGGCGACGATCACGGCGATCTTGTCGCCGGAACCGATCGAGGCGCCAACCTCAACAGAGAGTTCCTTGACCACGCCGTCCTTGTGGGCTGTGATCTCGTTCTCCATCTTCATCGCCTCGATGATGCAGATCAGGTCACCCTCGGCGACCTTCTGACCTGCCTCGACGAGGACCTTGAAGATTGTTCCCTGGAGCGGCGAAGCGAGCGTGTCGCCTCCGCCACCACCACCGCTCCCGGTGCGCTGGCTGCGCGATGCCTTCTTGGCGGCGGGCGCAGCTGCGGCTCCGCCACCGCCACCGCCGAATGCGGGACCCGTCACCTTGACGTCGAAACGGCGACCCGAAACCTCGACGAGGTAGTCGTGCTGGACCTTGGGAGCTTCTTCCTCGGGATCATCTGCCGGGGCCGGAACCTCGGGGTCGGTCGCCTTCAGCCACGCCTTGTCCTCGACGAGCTCGCGGCAGGTCTCGCCGTTGGCCCACTGCTCGGTGGCGAGGATCGCCGTGTGGAAGGGAATCAGGGTCGTGAGGTTGCCGATCTCGTACTCGCCGAGCGCGCGGATCATGCGCTTGGTCGCAGTCTCACGGTCCTCATCCCAGACGATCAGTTTGGAGACCATCGGGTCATAGGTCGGCGAGATCTCCGAGTTCGGACCGATGCCGGAGTCGACCCGGACGCCGGGGCCGGTCGGCTCGCGGTAGTTGGTGATCAGTCCCGGAGCGGGAGCGAAGTTCTTGGCCGCGTTCTCGGCGTTGATCCGGCACTCGATCGCATGGCCGGTGAGCTTCACGTCGTCCTGGGTGATCTTCAGTGGCTCGCCCGCTGCGATCTTGATCTGTTCGCGGACAATGTCGATGCCGGTGACCATCTCGGTGACGCAGTGCTCGACCTGGACGCGGGTGTTCATCTCGAGGAAGTAGTACTCGCCGTCCTGGAGCAGGCCCTCGATCGTGCCGGCGGAGTGGTAGCCGACGGCCTTGGCGGCATCCGTGGCGATCTTGCCGATCCGCTGGCGCATCTCGGCGTCGACCATCGGGGCGGGAGCCTCCTCGATCAACTTCTGGTGACGGCGCTGGATCGAACAGTCGCGCTCGCCGAGGTGAATGACGTTGCCCTCGCGGTCGGCGAGAACCTGGACCTCGACGTGCCTCGGGTCGGGCAGGTAGCGCTCGAGGTAGACGGTCGCGTCGCTGAAGAACTTCTCGCCCTCGCGGGCAGCGCCCTCGAAGGCATCGGGCAGCTCTTCCTCGGTCAGGGCGACCCTGAAACCCTTGCCACCACCGCCGCCTGCTGCCTTGACTGCGACCGGGTAACCGATCTCATCCTTGGCGATTCGCTGCGCGTCCTCGATCGTCTCGACGGCCTCGGTGGTGCCGGGGACGATCGGCACTCCGGCGCCGGCCATCAGCTCGCGGGCCTTGGTCTTCGATCCCATCGCATCGATCGCCGATGCGGGCGGGCCGATGAAGACGACGCCGCGCTCGTCGAGCGCGCGGGCGAAATCGGCGTTCTCGGCGAGAAAGCCATAGCCAGGGTGGACGGCCTGCGCTCCCGAGCGCTCAACGGCGTCGAGGATCTTCTCGACGACGAGGTAGCTCTCAGCCGCGGGCGCCGGGCCGAGCAGGTAGGCCTCGTCAGCGCGCTTGACGTGCATGGCGTCGCGATCGGCCTCCGAGTAGACGGCCACGGTCTTGATGCCGAGCTCCTCACAGGCGCGGATCACGCGGACGGCGATCTCGCCTCGGTTTGCGATCAGGATCTTGTCGAACATTCGGCGCCGGATCCTATCCGGACGGCGGCCGGAACGGAGTCCTGGCCAGCGCTCGACGCACTTTCGGCACAAAGCCGTGACCGGATTGGACCAATGCTGCTTGGTTTGCTTACGTCAGATCGGTGAAAGTGGCGTAGTACGATGTTGACCGTGGAACGCCTGCAGGTGATGCTCGACAAGGACCTCTACGAGGAGCTCTGCCGGCGCTCGCTCGACGAGGGCGTCTCGAAGGCGGAGCTGGTCCGCAGGGCGGTACGGGCCGCCTACCCGCCGACCGAGCTGCCGCCGATCGAGGAGGACCCGCTGTTCAACCTGTTCGGGCTGGTCAGCGACCCGCCGGACGACCTGCCCACGGACTGGAGCGTGAACCACGATCACTACCTCCACGGGGGCCCGAAGAAGGATCCGCCGACGGGCTTCGATCACTATCTCCGCCCTGATGGCCCGGAAGCGGAGGCGGACGAATGATCTTCGTGGACACCTCGTTCTGGGTAGCCATCGTCAACCCGAGGGACACCTTCCACGAAGCGGCCCGCCACCTGATCAGAGCGACCGATTCGGCTCGCTTGACGACATCCAACATCCTGGTTGGAGAGACGTGGACGCGACTGAACAGCCGTTGCGGACATCGAACCGCAGTCGCCGCCCTCGACTCGATCACGGCCTCACCCAGGCTCCAGATCGCGAGTGTCGATGAGGGACTGGAGGCGGACGCATTCAGTTGGCTCCGCAAGCGGGACGAGCGCGCGTACTCGTTCGCCGACGCGACGAGCTTCGCCCTGATGAGACGTGAGCGGATCAGCCGCGCCCTGACCTTCGACTCCGACTTCGAAGCGGCCGGATTCGAGATCGTCAGGCCGTAGAGAGGCTCCACCGGGCTTCGATCCCCGGCTGAGGATCGGGAATCCTGCGCGCCCGGCCGTTGCCGGCAGGTCAGGCGCTCAGGGAGTCCAGGGGTGCGGGTCGCCCCAAGAGCCGGGCTCTGCCGACTCACGACCAACTCCCTCGTGGAGTGAAGCGCGCTGCCAAGCCGGGACCGCCGGGCCGCCGTCAACCGGCGGCGGCGCTGTCTGGCGCATGAACTGCTCGAGCGCGGCGACTATCGCCGCCGCCTCCTCAGGGGAGGCGTTGGGGGCGACGATCTCCAACTGCGGTCTGCGGTTCATGCCGGCAGGGTAGCGCCAACTGCCACGGCCTTGGCCGATCGATCCGCCGCACGCGGGGACCGGCCCGCCGCGATCAGTTCTGGGCGTCCCGGATCCTCAGGGTGCCGCGCTTGAGGCCCGCAGCGACCGTCCACGAGTACCGGCCGCGCATCGTGTTGGTGGCCTTGTTGGCCTCCACCGTCGGCAGCATTGTCACGCCTGACCTCGTCTTGATCGAGCTGACTCGTTTGAGATCGCAGGAGAACCCGGTCGAGCTGACCCGGGCCACCCCGTACCCGTGATGATCGGTGTCGCCGTTGGCCAGCCAACGGTTCGCTCCGAACAGGATGGCGTAGAGCCCGGGGTCGGTCTTCGGGGTCGTTGCCCGCGCCGCCTCGAGGATCTTCTCCTTGGGGTCGCCGAGCGCCTCGCCGAGGCCTCCGTCGCCCAGCCCCTGCGAGCTGATCGAGCCGGCGACGAACTCGGTCGCAACCGCCTTGTCGCCTGCTGAACCGGGGCTGGAAGCGGGGTCCAGGACTACATCGCCCGCAGCGAAGGTGTGAATGTCCCCGGTCACGAAGACCACATTCGCCAGAGGAGACGAGTTGCCCGACCCGGTGGCACCGCCGATGAAGTTGATCAGGTCGGCCCGCTCCGCCGGGTAGCCCTGCCAGGAGTCGAAGTTGTAGTACTGAGTGGACGTGAACTTCGTGTTCATGATCATCACCTCGTTGGCGATGACCTTCCAGGTGGCCGTCGACTTCTTGAGCTCGGACTTGAGCCAACCGAGCTGCGTGTCACCGAGGAACTTCCTCGGGCCCGTGTATCCGGGCACGGTCGACGGATCGGCCAAGCCGGGGTCGCCACCGGGCTGGTCGGCGCGGTACTGGCGCTCGTCGAGAATGAAGAGGTCCATCGTCTTGCCGCACGAGACCTTCTTGTAGATCCGCGTGCCGCTTGTGGTCGGGCTGCCAGTCGAACTGACCGGCCTGTGGGGCATTTTCTCGAACCAGACCTTGTATGCCGTCGCTTGACGAGCACGGGTGTAGCCGTGGCTGGCGGGGAGACCGCCGTCAGCGAGGCTGCCCGCGTAGTTGTCGATCACCTCGTGGTCGTCCCAGGTCGAGAACATCGCGTGGGCGGCGTGCATCGCCTGGAGATCGGCGTCGGAGCGGTACAGCTCGTACTTGGCCCTGTAGTCGGCCTCCGTCACAGCTGTGATGCGACCGTTGCCGGTATCGCTGCCGATGCCGTCGACGCGGACTCCCGTCCAATCAGCTCCCGTTGTCTTGTGGTAGGTCTCGGAGTAGATGTAGTCACCGAGGTTGACCACGAAGTCGAGGTCCTCGAGGGCCATGAACTTGTGCGCGTTGTAGTAGCCGAACGTGTAGTCCTGGCAGGAGAAGAAGGCGAACTTGAGGGCCTGATTCGAGCCTGCGGGCGGCAGGGTGCGGAACTTCCCGACGATGCTGTTGTTGTTCTTGGTGAAGAAGCGGTAGTAGTACTGCTTGTAGGGCTTGAGGCCGGTCACGGTCGTCTTGACCGTGAAGTCGTTGGTCTCAGTGAGGGGCAGCTTCGTCGACTTGACGACCTTGCTGGCCGCGAAGGACGACGAGGTCGCGATCTCGACACCGACACCGCCGTTTCCGCTCACGTTCGCAACCTTGGCGATGAGCGTGATCGAGCTTGATGACGGGTCACCAGAGAGGACGCCGGTCGGGAAGGTCCCACTGCTGAGGGCCGACGGCTGGACACGCGTGGCGGCGAGGACCGAGTTCGGCAGCAGGAAACCGGTTCCCAACGCTGCTCCGGAACCGACCACGAACTTACGACGCGAAATGCTGAAATCCGACACTTGCTTTCCTCCCGCTTGGACTCGACTCGACTCCCGGCACCATACACGCGAACGCTGACCAGAGGTAGCGGTTCTGTTAACGACCATCAACCCCGCCGGCGCGCCGCGGCTCGGCGTGGGGTCAGGCGTGAATGAGCCGACCGCGGAGAACCGGGGCGAGGCTACAGGGGGATGTTGCCGTGCTTGCGCTTCGGGCCGGGCTCGCGCTTGGTCATCAGCGCCTCGAGCTCGGTGATCAGTCGCGGACGGGTCTCGTGCGGGACGATCACGTCGTCCACGTAGCCACGCTCGGCGGCCGAGTATGGATTGGCGAAGCGGGCCTTGTAGTCGCTCATCAGCGTCTCGCGGCGCTCGTCGGGAGTCGGGCTCTCGGCGATGTCGCGGCGATAGATGATGTTGACCGCGCCCTCGGCGCCCATCACCGCCACCTCGGCGGTCGGCCAAGCGACCGAGAAGTCCGACGCCAAGTGCTTCGAGTTCATGACGACGTAGGCGCCGCCGTAAGCCTTGCGGGTGATGACCGTGAGCTTCGGGACGGTCGCCTCGGCGAACGCGTAAAGGAGTTTCGCTCCGCGGCGGATGATCCCCGCCCACTCCTGGCTCGTGCCGGGCAGGAAGCCGGGCACATCAGTGAATGTGATGATCGGAATGTTGTAGGCGTCGCAGGTGCGCACGAAGCGGGCCGCCTTCTCCGAGGAGTCGATGTCAAGCACCCCGGCCATGGCTGACGGCTGGTTGCCAACGATCCCGACCGGGATCCCGTTCAGCCGTGAGAAGCCGCAGATGACGTTCTTGGCGAAGTGCTCATGCACCTCGAAGAACTCGCCGTCGTCGACGATGTGGCCAACGACTTCGCGCATGTCGTAGGGCTTGTTGGGGTTGTCGGGGACGACGGTGTCGAGCTCCGGATCCATCCGGTTCGGGTCGTCGGTCGGCTGAACCCGTGGAGCGGGCTCGAGGTTGTTCTGCGGAAGGAAGGAGAGCAGGTAGCGGGCGTCCTCGAGGCAGGCGTCTTCGTCCTCGCTTGCGAACTGGGCGACCCCGGACTTGGAGTTGTGGGTCATCGCCCCGCCGAGCTCCTCGAACGTCGGCTCCTCGCCGGTCACGGTCTTGATCACGTCGGGACCGGTGATGAACATGTGGCTCGTCTCCTTCACCATGAAGATGAAGTCGGTGATCGCCGGGCTGTAGACGGCACCGCCGGCGCACGGACCCATGATCAGTGAGATCTGCGGGATGACACCCGAGCAGCGGACGTTGCGGAGGAATACGTCGCCGTAGGAGCCGAGCGAGACGACCCCTTCCTGGATGCGGGCACCGCCGGAGTCGTTGATGCCGATGACAGGGCAGCCGATCTTGGCGGCGAGGTCCATGACCTTGCACATCTTCTCGCTCATCACCTCGCCGAGCGAGCCGCCGACAACAGTGAAGTCCTGGCTGAAGACGCAGACGCGGCGGCCGTCGATCGTGCCGTGACCGGTGACGACGGCGTCGCCCCACGGCCGGTTCTTCTGCATGTCGAAGTCATGCGTGCGGTGGCGCACGAAGGTGTCCGTCTCGACGAACGAGCCCGGATCGAGCAGCTTCTCGACCCGCTCGCGAGCCGTGTACTTGCCCTTCGCATGCTGCTTCTCGACTGCGGCCTCCGAAGCGGAATGGATCGCCTCTTCGCGCAGCTCCATCAACTGCTCAAGCTTCTCTTCGTAGGTCTCGGGTGCTTTTTCTCTTGACATTGGGCGGGGAGCCTATCGGTCGCGGGGGCAGGTCCTAGAACTCAGGCCGGTAGATACCGAACTCGTCGCGCATCGCCCCGCAGACCTCGCCGAGGGTGCAGTTGTCGCGAAGAGCTTCACGCAGGACGGGAAGGAGGTTGTCGGTCCCGCGCGCCGCTGCGCGGATCTCCTCGAGCCGGGCCGCGACCTTCTCCTGATCGCGGTCCTGCTTGAACGCCTTGAGGCGGGCGACCTGTTCGTCCTCGGACTTCTGGTCGACCTTCAGCGTGTCGGGGACCTCGAGCTGGTCGGTCACGAACTCGTTTACGCCGACGACGATGTCCTGCTTGATCCGGTAGCGCTCCTGGTAGCCCCAGGCCGACTCCTCGATCTCGTTGGTGATGAACCCGATCGCGTTCGTCGATCCACCGATCGAATCGACCTTGTCGATCAGCTCCTGAGCACGGACCTCGATCTCGTCTGTCAGCGCCTCGATGAAGTACGACCCGGCGAACGGGTCGACCGTGTCGACTGCGCCCGACTCGGCGGCGATGATCTGCTGGGTGCGCAGGGCGATCCGGGCGGCTTCCTCGGTCGGCAAGGCCAGGGCCTCGTCGAAGCCGTTGGTGTGGAGCGACTGGGTGCCTCCGCAGACCGCAGCGAATCCCTGCAGCGCGACTCGGGCGATGTTGTTCTCCGGCTGCTGGGCGGTGAGCGTAACCCCGCCGGTCTGGGTGTGGAACCGCAACCGCAGCGACCGCTCGTCCTTGGCGCCGAAACGATCGCGCATGATCGTGGCCCACATCCGGCGGGCGGCCCGGAACTTCGCGACCTCCTGGAAGACGTTGTTGTGACCGTTGAAGAAGAAGGCGAGCCGCGGGGCGAAGGCGTCGACCTCGAGGCCCGCGTCGAGCGCGGCCTGAACGTAAGCGATGCCGTTGGACAGGGTGAAGGCCACCTCTTGGACGGCCGAGCAGCCCTTCTCGCGGAAGTGGTAGCCACTGATCGAGATCGTGTTCCACTTCGGGACGTTGTCGCGGCAGTACGCGAACAGGTCGGTCGTCAGCCTCATCGAACCCTCGGGCGGGTAGATGAAGTTGCCGCGGGCCATGTACTCCTTGAGGATGTCGTTCTGGGTCGTGCCGCGAAGCTCGTGTGACGGGACCCCTTGCTCCTCACCGACGAGCTGGTAGAGCAGCAGCAGCACCGACGCGGGAGCGTTGATCGTCATCGAGGTAGAGACCTTGTCGAGCGGGATCTGGTCGAAGGCGATCCTCATGTCCGCGATCGAATCGATCGCGACACCGGTGCGGCCGACCTCGCCGAGGCAGCGTCCGTCATCGGAGTCGAGGCCGAGCTGGGTCGGCAGGTCGAAGGCCATCGAGAGGCCGGTCGAGCCGTTGTCGATCAGGAAGCGGTAGCGCTCGTTGCTCTCCTTCGCCGTCGCGTAGCCGGCGTACTGGCGCATCGTCCACTGCTGCTTGCGGTACATCTCGCGGTGAACGCCGCGGGTGAAGGGGAACTGGCCGGGATCGCCGAGCTCAAGTCCTGCCGGCAGGTCGCTCTCGTCATAGAGCGGCTTGATCTCGATTCCCGAGTCGGTGAAGTGACGTTCGTCGTCCGGGCCGACGATCGGGGCGATGCTGCGATGGTCTGGTTCGATGCTCACGACGCGGGAGGGTACCGTTCCGGGAAGGATGAGAGGGGCGAGGCCAACAGCGACCGCCCAATGGAGCGGCCACCGATGATGGTACGGGTGAAGCTGTTCGCCGGCCTTCGCGAGCGGGCAGGCACCGACGAGATCGAGCTCGAGCTCGAGCCGGGGGCCACCACCGACGACCTGATCGAGGCGCTCGGCGACGTGACCGAAGGGGTCCGCTGCGTCGTGGCAGTCAACCGCGAATACTGCGGCCCGGGGACGACCATCTCCCCCGGTGACGAGGTCGCGCTCGTGCCGCCGATCTCCGGCGGCGCCGGCCCATCGGTGAGCGTCGGACCCGAACCGATCGACCCCGCCGAGCTGATGCGCCTCGTCGGCGATCCGGCAGCCGGTGCGATCGTCACCTTCACCGGAACGACCCGCGAGGTCGAGTCGCTCGACTACGAGGCCTACCTCGAGATGGCGACCGAACGGATCGAGCGGATCTGCGAGGAGGTCTCAACCCAACACTCCCTGGCAGCGATCGCGGCGGCCCATCGGACCGGCACAGTGGCGCTGGGAGAGCCTTCCGTCGTCGTCGCCGTCTCGGCCCCCCATCGGCCCGAGGCGTTCGCCGGAGCGCGAGAGGCGATCGACCGGATCAAGGCCGAGGCCCCGATCTGGAAGGTCGAGGTGGACGGAGCCGACCGCCGCCGCGTGGAAGGAACCCTGCCCCCGGTCGAGTGACCGGCCTCCGCGGCAGCGGGAGTGCCTAGAGCGCTCCGCCGGCAGCACCCGGGGCAGTCATGTCTCCGCCCTCGCCGGCGCCGTGCTCCCGGGCGACCCAGTCCTCAACCTGGAGGACGTCGTTCTCGCCACGCTGCACGGCAGTCAGGAGAGTGGACATCGTCGCAACCTCCTCGACCTGCTCCTTGAGGAACCACTGGGTGAACTGCTCGCTGACGAAGTCACCGTCCTCCCGGGCCGTCCGGGCGAGCGCGGTGATCTGCTCGGTGACCTTCTTCTCCTGGGCGAGCGCGATCTCAACCGGCTCGACGATGCCAGTGAAGCTCGTCCGCGGCGCAGCCACGGCCGGGACGACTACCTCGGCGTCGGCGTCGAGCAGGTACTGGACCATCATCATCGCGTGGTTACGCTCTTCGACCGCCTGGCGGTAGAAGAAGCCGGCCAGCTGCGGCAGCGAATCGCCGTCGTAATGGACGGCGACGGCGATGTACTGCTGCGAGGCGCCGAACTCGTAGGCGATCTGCTCGTTGAGCTGAGCAGCGAATCGGTCTGATGCCATTTCTGCGGACTCCTATCCGGTCGGGGCAGGTTCGCGTTCATCGTAGGGGCTGGTTGCCCCGCTGAGCGTATGGTGTCCTCCATGCCGACTTCATTGGTTACCGGCGGAGCCGGGTTCCTCGGCTCGCACCTCTGCGAGGCGCTGCTGGCGCGCGGTCATCGGGTGATCTGCGTCGACAACCTCGAGACCGGGTCGCTGGCCAACATCGCCCACCTGCGCCAGCCCGAGTTCGTCCACCTGAACATCGACATCATCGAGCCGTACCAAGTGGACGGCGAGATCGACTTCGTCTACCACCTGGCTTCGCCCGCATCCCCGATCGACTACCTCAGGCTTCCGCTCCACACCCTGAAGGTCGGCTCCTACGGCACCCACCACACGATCGGCCTCGCCAAGCACAAGCGCGCCCGGTTCCTGCTGGCGTCGACCTCCGAGGTATACGGGGACCCCAAGGAACACCCCCAGCACGAGACCTACTGGGGCAACGTCAACCCGATCGGCCCTCGCGGCGTCTACGACGAGGCCAAGCGGTATGCCGAGGCGCTGACGATGGCCTACCACCGCCAGCAGGGAGTCGACACTGCGATCGTCAGGATCTTCAATACCTACGGACCCCGGATGAGGGCGCACGACGGCCGGGCGATCCCGACCTTCCTCCGCCAAGCCCTGCTCGGCCGTCCGCTTACGGTGTTCGGGGACGGAAGCCAGACGAGGTCGTTCTGTTACGTCGACGACCTGGTGGCCGGCCTGATCGCACTCGCCGAGTCGGGAGAGCACGAGCCGGTCAACATCGGCAACCCCAACGAGTTCACGCTGCTCGAGGCAGCCGAGGCAGTCAGGAGGGTCACCGGTGCATCGTCGGAGATCGTCTTCGAGCCGCTGCCGACCGACGACCCGCAGATCCGCCAGCCCGACATCACGCGGGCCCGGGAAGTGCTCGGCTGGGAGCCGACCACCGAGCTCGAGGAAGGCCTCCGGCTGACCCTCGCCAGCTCAGGAATCGAGCGCCTCACCAGCTGACCGCAATCGCGGTTCGCGACGGGTACGGCCTACGACCGTAACCGGTCAGGGTTGCACCCGCACCCACCGTGTCTGTAACTTGGAGGCGGGGGTGTATTCAGTCCCGAGGGAGAGACGAGCGATCAGCGACCAAGGCATCAGCGAGGCGGGTTCGACCCGCACCGAACGGGCCGGGCAGGCGGAAGCACCGGTGACCAACGGCTCAGGCCCCGCGACCAAGCGTGTCGGGCGTGACATCCGCTCGGGCAATGTCCCGACTCTGGCCCGCCTCCTGCACAAGCGGACCCTGCGGGCGATCGCCCGGGTCGCGATCCTGCTGGCCAGCGACTACCTCGCGATCGCATCGGCCCTGATCGGCTGGCTGGCTCTCAAGGCTTGGCTCAAGGGCGACTTCGATGCCGCGCTCGTCCGCGAACAGGTCAACAGCTACCTGACCTTCGCCTACCTCGTCTCGGTACTGATGCTCGCCCGCCACGACCTGTACAACGAGAGGGCAAGGCGCCCCGGCCTGCCCTCGATCGTCAACGCCCTCTTCCAGGCGACGGTCGTCACTCTGATCTTCGCCCTCGCCAACGGCGAGAAGTTCAACTCCTACTCGGTCTTCATCGGCGCGCTCGGCTTCGCGATCGTCACCGTCACGACGGCGCGAGCGCTCGTCGACAGGGGCACGGGCCGTCTGAGTGCCGAGGCCGGTCTGGCCCGCAAGGCACTGGTGGTCGGGACCGGCGACCACGCAGCGTCGGTCGCAATCGCGCTCGGCGAATCCAACCGCTGGCCACTCGAGGTGATCGGCGGCCTCACCGCACCGGAGGACGTGGTCGCGAAGCTGCGGCGCGGCAGCATCGACGCGGTGATCATCGCCGAGCCCGAGCTGCCACAGGAACAGGTCGTGCTCATGGCGGACGAATGCCACCGAAAGGGAGTGGAGGTGCACGTCGCCCCGACGACGATGGAGATCCTCCTGCAGCGCGGCCAGTTCCGCCCCGGGATGGCGGTTCCGCTGTTCACGCTCGACGCGCCGACCTTCGACGGGTTCAACTTCGCGATCAAACGGGCGTTCGACCTGATCGGGGCGATCGTCCTGCTGGTACTGCTCAGTCCGACCCTGCTGATCGTGGCTTTGGCCGTGAAGCTGACCTCGAAGGGGCCCCTGCTTTACCGCTCGATCCGGCCGGGAATCGGCGAGCAGCCGTTCGCCTGCCTGAAGTTCAGGACGATGTTCGACGACGCCGACTCGCGGATGGACGACCTCGAGAGCCTCAACGAAGCCAGCGGCGCACTGTTCAAGATCCGCAAGGATCCGCGAGTGACGCCGATCGGGCGGATGCTGCGGCGGTTCTCGATCGACGAACTCCCGCAGCTGCTGAACGTACTGAGGGGCGAGATGAGCCTCGTCGGTCCGCGTCCCCTACCCGAGCGCGACTTCAGACTGCTCGAAGATTGGCACCGTCAGCGCTACCAGGTGCTGCCCGGGATCACTGGCCTCTGGCAGGTCTCCGGTCGCTCGGATCTCGACTTCGACGACCTCGTGCGACTCGACTTCGTCTACGTGGAGAGGTGGTCCGTGGGCCTCGACCTGCTGATCCTGCTGAAGACGTTTCCGGCAGTCCTGTCGCGACGCGGCGCGTACTGACCCCGCGAGTCCGTCATCATCAGGGCATGGCCCTGCGTGAACGGATCAACATCTCGCCTGGGAGGTACAGGACTGTCACCCGTGTCGCTCTCGCGGCGATGATCGGGATCGTCTTCACGGGTGCGGCAGTCAGGCTGACCGGCTCAGGCCTCGGATGTCCCGATTGGCCCAAGTGCTTCGGCGGTGTGATCGCCCCTGCCGAGACGCCGGCGATCATCGAGTACTCGAACCGGCTGCTCACCGGGGTCGTGGCGGCCGCCGCAATCCTCGCCGCAGTCCTCGGGTTCTTCAGGCGCCCCTATCGCAGGGAACTGGAGATCCTCGCCGTGCTGCTGCCACTCGGGGTACTGCTCCAAGTGCTCCTCGGCGCACTCACGGTGATGACCGAACTCCACTTCGGCCTCGTGATGGCGCACTACATCGTGTCGATGGTGCTCGTGGACGCTGCCTTCGCGCTGGCTTGGTGCGCGACATACGAGCCGGGTGACCGCCCGCGAGCCAAGGACCGACTGGGCGTCTGGTCGGTGCGGGCGCTGCTCCCGCTCGGCGCCCTGACCGTCTCCGCCGGCACGGCTGCGACCGCAGCCGGCCCGCACGCCGGAGCGCGCAGCACCGGCGAGCTCGTGCCGCGCCTGCGGGTCTTCGGCGACGACACACTGCTCTGGATCGTCCAGCGGCACGGGGCGCTCGCCGTGGTCTTCGGGCTCGCGACGATCGCTTCGATCCTGATCCTCAGGCGCGAAGGCGGCGAGCGCCGGGCAGTCAAGCCGCTGCTGGTGGTCGTCGGCCTGTTGGCGGCCCAGGGAGTGATCGGCATCGGCCAGTGGCAGCTGGAACTGCCCGCCGCGATCGTCTGGGTCCACATCGTCTTCGCAGTCTTCACTTGGCTCGCGGTGCTCTGGTCGGTCGGGGCAGCCGGACTGCTCGAAGGCGAGTTCGCCCGCTACGGCAAGCGTCGGGCAGACGGCGCCGCGCTGAAGGCCTGAGGCCACGATGGACCCCGGGATGGCTCTGGGGCTGACGCTCGCTCTCGGAGCGGCTTTCCTCTTCAACTACAGCTACATGATCCAGCACGGCGCGCTCGAGGGCGGGCCCGAGATCAACTTCCGCCGACCTCTCGGCACGATCCGCGAGCTGGCCCGCCACAGGCGCTGGATGCTCGGCCTGCTGGTCGGTCTTGTCGGCTTTGTGATGCATGCCATCGCGCTGGGCCTGGCCCCGCTCTCGATCGTTCAGGCGTTCCTCGCGAGCGGCCTCGTCTTCGCCGTGCCGATGAGCGTGAGGATGGCTGGCCACAAGCTCACGGCGAGGGATACGGCCGGAGCGATCCTGATGACGGTTGCGCTGGTGCTGCTCGCCTTCGGCACGGGCGAGCACGGCTCGACCAACGAGTTCGAACCGTGGTCGCTCGGGCTCTATACGGCCGTGACTGTCGCTTTGGCGATCGGTGCTGCGGCGGCGGTCAGGGGTGAACGCAGGGCCGAGTCGCTCGCCCTCGCAGCGGGCCTCCTGTTCGGCATCGCCGACGCGCTGATCAACGCCCTCGTCGGCATCGCCTCCGACGGCCTGATCGCCCTGCTCCTGTCCGTTTGGCTCTGGCTCTGCATCGCGACCAACCTCGGCGCTTTCTTCGGCTGGCAGAAGTCACTTCAGGTCGGCACGACGAAGATCCTCGCGATCGTGGTCCTGATGACCGCAGCTACGAAGATCTCCGCGATCGGCGCCGGGTTCGCTGTCTTCTCGGATTCACTCGGCGAGACGACCACGTGGAAGGTGGTCCACATCCTCTGCTTCGTGTCGATCGCGATCGCAGGGCTGATGCTCGCACCGGCCCAGGCCGCGATAACGGCGGCGGCCGAGCTCGATCACGAACACGGGGAAGCGACTCCCCGTCAGGCCGGTCCGAATTGACCCTCGCGCTCAGGTCGGTTGCGCTGGTGGGAGCGATCTCCCTGCTCGGCCACGAGATCCCCAACCATTTCGCCTACCTGGCAGTCGGCCTCGCCATCGGGATCGAGTCGATGGGCATCCCGATGCCGGGCGAGACCGCCCTGATCGCGGCATCGATCGCATCGAAGACCGGGGATCTCAACATCTACGTCGTGATCGCCGCTGCTGCAACGGGCGCGATCATCGGGGACAACATCGGCTACTGGGTCGGCCGCAAGGGCGGGCGCAGGCTGCTGGAACACCCGGGTCCCTTCTACAACAGGCGAATGGCCCTGCTCGTCCATGGCGACAGGTTCTTCGAGTCGCACGGACCGAAGGCCGTCTTCCTCGGACGATGGGTCGCGCTGCTGCGGGTGACGGCCGCGGTACTCGCCGGCGCGAACCGCATGGACGCGAAGAAGTTCTTCGTCTGGAACGCGCTCGGAGGGGTCACCTGGGCAGTGAGCGTCGGAGTGGTCGGATACCTCCTGGGAGCCACGGGCGAGAGGCTGATCCACGAGCTCGGGATCTGGGCGGCAGTCGTGGCTGGGATCGCCCTCGTGCTCGTCCTCGGCTACGTCTCGCTGCGCGAACGGAGAGCCCTGAAAGCCGAGATGAGCGAGGTCGAACAGCGGCTCGAGACGGGCGAGCCGATCGCCGAGTGGCATGATTCGAAGGAGCCAAACAGCGGAGAGGAGCAGCGATGAGGATCTTGGTGGTCGGAGCAGGTGGAGTGGGCGAGGCGGTGGCTGCGATCGCCCGACACAGGGACTTCTTCGAGCACATGGTGCTCGCCGACCTCGACGCCGACCGCGCCGGATCGGTCGCGAGCCGGATGGGCGACCCGCGGATCACTTCCGCGGCTGTCGACGCCTCCGACGCAAAGGCGATCGCCGCACTCGCCGGCTCGGAGCGATGCGACGTGATCCTCAACGCCTGCGATCCGCGCTTCAACCCGCCGATCTTCGAAGCTGCCTTCGAAGCGGGTGCCACGTACCTGGACATGGCGATGACCCTCTCCGAGCGCCACCCGGAGCGCCCCTACGAGGAGTGCGGGGTGATGCTCGGCGACGCCCAGTTCGAGGTTGCCGGCAAGTGGGAGGAGAAGGGCCTGCTCGCCCTCGTGGGAATCGGGGTCGAACCCGGCTTCAGTGACGTGGCGGCCCGTTATGCGGCCGACCACCTGTTCTCCGAGATCGACGAGGTCGGAGTGCGTGACGGAGCCGATCTGGTTGTCGAGGGCTACGAGTTCGCTCCGACGTTCTCGATCTGGACGACGATCGAGGAGTGCCTCAACCCGCCGCTGATCTGGGAGAAGGACCGCGGCTGGTTCGTCACGCCGCCGTTCAGCGAGCCCGAGGTGTTCGAGTTCCCGGACGGGATCGGTCCGGTCGAATGCGTGAACGTCGAGCATGAGGAAGTGGCGCTGATCCCCCGCTGGATCGAATGCCGCCGGGTGACCTTCAAGTACGGGCTTGGCGACGAGTTCATCGAGGTGCTCAAGACCCTCAACAAGCTCGGGCTCGACGGGGTCAAGCCGATCCCGGTGCGCGGCCAGATGGTCTCTCCCCGCGACGTTGTCGCCGCCGCGCTGCCGAACCCCGCGACCCTCGGCGACCGGATGAAGGGCAAGACCTGCGCCGGAACGCTCGTCACCGGCAAGGGCAAGGACGGCTCGCCGAAGGCCGCCTACATCCACCACACGGCAGACAACGAGGAGTGCATGGCCAAGGACGGATGTCAGGCTGTCGTCTGGCAGACGGCGATCAACCCGGTGATCGCGATGGAGCTGATCGCCACCGGCATCTGGAGTGGAGCCGGGGTGCTCGGCCCCGAGGCGTTCGACGCCGTGCCGTTCCTCGACCTGCTGGTCGAGTACGGCTCGCCGTGGGGGCTCAGCGAACGCGATCCTGCCAACCCGCAGAAGGCCCTCTGACCGGATCGCATCGGGTCAGCGAACCGGACCCACCGGTTGTGACCGAATCGCGATGATCGAACCATGTGCGGTCGCTACACGCTCACACTGAAGCGGGCGGATCTGGAGCGCTCCTTCCCGGAGGTTGTCTCGCTGCCCGAGGACCGTGTCTTCTGCGAGCGATTCAACATCGCGCCCTCGCAGGAGGCGGTCGTGATCAGCCGTCCCGACGGCTCGCAGCCGACCGCCGAGCTGATGCGCTGGGGCTTGGTCCCACATTGGTCGAAGGGCCCGCAGGGAGAGGTGAAGATGATCAATGCCCGAGCCGAGACGCTCGCCGAGCGACCCGCCTACCGTGGCCTCGTCGCCAGCGCGTCGGGACGTTGCCTCGTGCCGGCCGACGGCTTCTACGAATGGCAGCAGGTGAAGCCTGGCACCAAGCAGCCCTGGCGCTACACGCTGGCCGACGGCGAGCCGTTCGCGTTCGCAGGCCTCTGCGAGACATGGACGCCGGCCGAGGGCGGCGAGCCGTTGAGGAGCTTCACAGTCGTGACGACGGAACCCAACAGCCTCGTCGCCGAAGTCCACGACAGGATGCCCGCGATCCTCGCGACGGTTGAGGCGCGGGCGGCGTGGCTCGACAACGGACTGGAACCGGCCGCAACCCGCGAGCTGCTCGCCCCGCTCGAGTCCGGCGCGATGGCGGCCGAGCGGGTCAGCCGAGCGGTCGGGAAGCCCTCGAACGAAGGTCCGGCGCTGCTCGTCCCGGAGCAGCAGCAGCTCTTCTGAGCCTGCGCACCGACCCCGGACACGGGAGAGCCGAGCGGTCCCCCGACCGCCCGGCTTGATTCACCCGATGTTGACCGTTCGTGTCAGACGGCGGGAGGAGCCGTGACTGTCACGGTCCCGAACTTCTGGCCAGTCTTGAACGTGGTCACTGAGAAGGCCTTGTTGAGCGCTCTGGCTGCCCGTTCCGTGAGGACGAGCGATGCGGTGACGGTGCGTGCCTTGGCGTCGACTGCCGGGCTGGTCACGCGCAGGACGTCGATCCTGTGCTTGCCGTCGGTCTTGACGCTGACCTTGCCGCCCATCCCGGAGACGAACTGCGCTGCGACCGAGCTGAAGGTGACGCTCTTCGCCGCCTTGGTCGCGATCAGGCCTGCCTTGCCGAGCGAGAGAGCTCCCGCGCGGATCCGGTAGGTGGTCGCACCGTTGACGGTCCTGGCCGTGTAAGCCACCGCCCCTTGGGCAACCGCAGCATTCCAAGTGTCGGTCACCGGTACCGCGGCGCTTCCGTCACCGGCGCTGGCCGACAGGCTGACGCCGAGAGTGGCAAGTGCCGATACGGCAGCGGGATCAAGCTTGACGGAGGATGTACCGCCCTTGAGATTGAGCACGCCGGACGAAACGGCATGTCGCGGTGTCGACGGCGAGTGAGCGATGGCCTTGGCCGCCGGCAGGGCAACGAGTACCGCCGACATAGCGCCGGCTGCCGCCACCCGAAGACCGAGGTTCGCTGTTCTGTGAAGTGTGTTTCGCATTTCTCTGCTGTTTTCCCTGTGGTTGAACGTCCGTCCCCGGCACTGACGACCAAGTTAGGCAGGGTCCGGGAAAGACCGGTTCGGCCCGGACCCAAACCTCGGTAAAGGCTTCGATCGGCCATTCCGGGAGGAGCAGCGCGGCCGAAGGCCGCGCGTCGTGCGCTCCGGAGGAGTAACCAACTGCCCCTGCGCTTGGGGCGGTGGTAGCTTCGACGCGAGACAACCCGGGGATGTTCGGCCCGGGACCCCCACGAAAGGACCGCTTGATGCCAATCGCTTCGACCTTCGGACTTCCCGAGGCAATGATCGTCGTTCTCCAGATCTTCCTGTTCGTGATCTGGTTCTGGATCCTGATCACGATCATCTCCGACCTGTTCCGTGACCACGAGGCATCGGGGTGGACGAAGGCATTCTGGATCATCTTCCTGATCCTGCTCCCGTTCCTCGGCGCGCTGATCTACCTGATCGTCCGCGGCAAGGGCATGCGCGACCGCGCGATCGCCGAGCAGGCTGAAGTCCAGAAGCAGATGAACCAATACATCCGCGAGACGGCCGCTGCCGGATCCCCCGCCGACGAGCTCCAGAAGCTCGTCGAGCTCAAGGAGAAGGGCGCCATCTCGGAGGAAGAGTTCCAAAGCATGAAGGCCAAGATCACCGGCTGATCGGCTGTCAGGGGCGCGGCCAAGCGGCCGCGCCCCGCACATGCTGCACCACCCCGGACGGGTAAGCAGGCCCGATGCTGCGGCCCGCCCGTCAGGCAGGAGGAATCGTCGTAACGGCTCCGGTGCCGGTGCCCAACGGGTCGGTCCAGGAGGCGTAACCGAGCGCGCTCTGCAATGCGAGCGGCCAGAACGCCGCCTGTCGCTGCAGCCCGTAAGGGGTGCCGGGACCGTGGCCATTGACAGCCCAAGTGAGCATGCCCCCGAGCTCGGGGTGGATGGTGGCGGCATAGGTGAAGCGGGCCGGCCCGGGTGACGGCAGGGTCGTTAGGCGGATCGGGCGACCGATGACCTTGCCGTCCGGCGCAGAGAGCGGGTACCCGATAACGCGCCTGCTGAGGTGAGGGGCTTGGCCAATGATCCACCAGTGGTCGAGCGGGTCGCGCAGGACGGTGAACTGGCCGGAGATCATCCCGCCGAGGGTGCCGACCTCGCGGACACTGCCATCGGCCTGAGGGCGACCGACGTGCGGGTGGTGGCGCGAGTCGACCGCGTAGACGAGGGTTCCCTCCCCGTCCCTGGCCGCGGCTGCCGCCCAGATCATGCCGGGGCGCGGCATCGGCGTTACCGATGCACGGCGCGGAGCGCGGGGGTCGTAGTCGACCCTGACACCGCCAAGTACCTTGAAACCCCACATTCCCGGCTTGACCTGCTCGACCTCCGCTCCGTACATCCCGACGCGCCCATTGGCCAACAGGAAGGGAGCGCCGGGCCAAACCCAGTGTCCCCTCTCGACTCCACCGATCGTGCCGGTGAAGACGCCGTTGAGAGTGACGGCGTTCCGCACGAAGAAACCGTTTACCCAAGAGTCCCCATAGACCCAGGAGTTCCCGCCCGGCGTAGAGAGGCTGAAGCCGACGTCGCCCGCCCGGAACGCGGCAGGACTGGCCTGGGTGGTCGCGATGGTGCCAATCGTGGCAGCGGAAAGGAGGATCGCAGCCGCGACCCGGGTCGACCTGACGGTTTGCCTGTGCAGACCCATGACTCCACCTTCCTCCCTTCTGCCGGAGCGGGTGGGGAGATTCACGACCGACGCGGAAAGTCGGCGGGGAACCCGAGCCTGGTCCTTCTTCGAGCCCGCGAATACCGGGTCAGGAAGCGAGGATTTCGGCTGCCGCCCGCTCGCCGGAGCGGATTGCGCCGTCGATGTAACCGGCCCACTGCGAGCTCGTTTCCGTTCCCGCCCAGTGGATCCGCCCGAGCGGGTCGCTCAAGGCGCCGCGCCCCCTGGTGAGTACTCCCGGGCCTGCATAGGCGACCGGGCCGCCCTGACTCCAGCGCTCCTCGAGCCACTGCCTGTCCGTCCAGGCAAGGGGCTCGCGAACCTTCGGCCCGAAGCGGGCCTCGAGGCCCCTGAGGACGGCGTCACGCCGCTCCTCCGACCCCATCCGCGAATAGCTCAGCGCGTCGCGGCCACCGACAAAACCGACGAGAACCCCGTGCGAGGCGTCGGACGGGGAGAGATCGAACGTTGTGCTGGCAAGGGCGCGGTCGCTGAGCGTCTCGCCCGACAGGCCGTCCGCCCGCCAGAACGGCTCGTCGTAGACCGCGAACACCTTCGTCAGCGCGCCCATCCGCCAACGCCCTGCGACCTCCCGCGAGCGCTGGGGCAACTCGGGGTTGAACGAGATCGTCGAACGCAGGGCGGGAGGCAGGGCGACCACGACGCGATCGGCCCGCAACTGGAGCGGGCCATCGGGCCCGCCGGCAGCGACCGTTACTCCGGTGTCGTCGGTGGAGATCGACTCGACCGCGGTACCGAGCCTGACCCTCTCGCCAAGTCCCTCGGCGACCCGTTCGGCAAGCGTCAAAGACCCACCCGGGAACCAGCTGTCCTGGGCTCCCCCCTCCGCGTCGAACAGCGGGTCGAGGCCACCGGCCGAGTTGATGTACGAGAGCACGTAGAGCAGTGAAAGCTGGTCGGGCTCGGCTCCCCAGATGGTCTTGCAGGCGACCCCGAGCATCACCCTTGCCTTCTCGCCGTGCCGGCGGGAGTGCAGCCAGTCGGCAAGCGTGATCGAGTCGAGCCGCTCAGCGTCTGCTGCGGACCACGGCTCGGCCGGGTCGACGCGCTTGGCCGCCCTGTCGGTGGTGAGCTGCATTCGGGCGATGTCGAGCAGGGTGGCGAGCCCGACCCGCGGGATCGTGCCGGAGTAGGAGATCCTTCGGCCCTTGAGCTCGATCAGGTTGTTGCCGGCGACGTGCTGGCGGGTCGTCGGAACGGAAAGCTGGCTCGCCCATGCGAGCACCCGGGTCTGAGTCGGGCCGACCCAGGTGCCTCCGAGGTCGACGGTCACACCGGGATGGGGCTCGCCGCGATCGACCCTGCCCCCGACCCGGTCGCGGGCCTCGAGCATCAGGACCGTGCGGCCGCCTTCGACGAGATCGCGGGCAGCTGCCAAGCCGCTGAAGCCGGCGCCTACGACGATTGCATCGAGGTCGTTCGCCATCGCGGGAGGCCTCAGCCGGCCTTGCCGGCTCCGGCCAGCCGACGGACCACCTTGCGCCATTCATCGTTATCGAGACCATGCGCGACGAGGCTGGACGGATCCCCGGGGTCGCGCATGAAGACATGGCAGATGTCTCCCTCTTGGGCGAGGACGACGTCGCTGGTCTCGCGGGTGCCGTCGTCCTGCCAGCTGCTGACGCTGACCAGAGCGGTCCGGGGACTCGAATCGAGCAGTGAGTCGGCGTCCGCTCCCTTCGGCCCGCGATGGCCCGCGGGCAGGCGCTTCCAGAGGCGGTCGAGTGCCTCGGTGGTCTTCCGAAGCGAGAAGAAGTGGATCCCAAGTGCGTCGATCAGGATCTCAAGGGTCACGCCCTCCGGTTGGGGCATCAGCACGAAACGCCAGGGGGTGTCGGGCTCTGTCCCAGTGACCCTCGCGTCGAGCACCCGGCGGCCACGCTGCTGGAAGGCGAGGGCGATGCCAAGATCGCCACGGACCTCGACATGGTCGGAGCCGGGCTTGGTGGTGATCAGGTTGCGCGCAGCGAGCGACCGCACCGCCTCGGCGACCAGCTCCGGTTCCGGGTCGCGCTCAAGGAAGTGAACCACCCCGCTTACCGCGTCGATCTCGGCGAGCGTGTAGGCACCGAGCGGCACGGGGCCGGTGTCCACAAGGTGGACGACAGCCTCGACGAGTCCTTCGGGGATCTCCGCATCGCCTGAGAGGTCGGTCGTGCTCATCGTTCCCAATCCGCGTGTCCACGCTGGTTGATCCTCGCCGCGGTGGCGATCTCACGGTCACCGACCTTGACGGTCACGGACTTTGTCTCGGTGGCAACGGGGAGCATCCACTCCGGCGCCCCGTGGCCGCCATCGAGCACTTCCTGCGCGGCCGGGGAAAGCATCTCCGTAACGTAGACGTCGGAGGCGCCGAAGAGTCCGCGGCCGTTGCGGGCACCCGGATGGAAGACGAGTTCGGCCAAGCTGTCGGCTCGATCCGGCGGGGGAAAGCGTACGGCGAGGTCGGGCGACGCCGAAGTGACATCGTCGTCCTGCTCGATCAGCTTGAGTGAAGTGGTCAGCTCCTCCTCAGCCGAGGCGGGCAGCGGCATCGTCGTGCCGATGTCGGGAGAGAGGTACATCGGCCTCGATTCGGTGTTGCCAGAGAGGCCCCAAGGGCCGACGTTCTTCTTGGTGACCCGATAGACGAAGTAGTCGAGCAGGTGCTTGAGGTCGGTCAGGCTCGGCAGGTGGAAGCCGCCGCCCATCGCGGCCGGCGTCTTCTCGAGCTGGACCCAAGTCCCGTTGGCGGTGCGGCCGTGGAGCTTCTCCCTGACGAGCGGTCCGCGGAGCCCGAGGTCGGGGTAGGCCTTCTTGTCCATCTTCTTGTGGTGGCTGGAGAGCCGTTCATGGCTGTCGGGGAAGCGCCAGCGCTCGTAAAGGCCCGGCTCGTCGACGAGGACATGTGCGCCGCAGAGGACCTCACGAAGCTGGCGGACGTCGAGGCCATGGGTCTCGAGGTCAGCGATGATCGCGGCCTCCGCCGGGGTCAGGCGCTTGGCCGCCTGGGCCAGTCCGGATCGAAACTTGCCGGCCCGCGAAGTGATCTGGACCATTAGTCGGACCCGCTTGCGGATCCGTGCCGTTTCGGCTTCGTCGAGCTCGATCATCTCGATGACCGGCTGCTCGAGTTCCCCTCCACTGACTGGCTCATGCTCCGTTGCACTCATCGCCCGGATCGTAACCGGTGACCGCTGACCGGCCGTATGGGACAGGGGGTCGAGCGATCCCGACAGCAGGCGGAGCGATCCCGAAACAGAAAGGGCCGCCTTTCGGCGGCCCCTCCCGGAATCAGATTTGGCGGGTCGGAAGGAGCCGCCCGGCTCGGATCAACCGCAGCCGGTGTTGTTGCCGCAGGACGGGCAGGTGTAGCAGGAGCCGGTCCGCTGCATCATGCCTCCGCACTGCTGGCAGGCCGGTCCGAGCTCGAGGCCGACGAGCTTCGCCGGCTGAACCGGCGGGGTGTCGGTCATCGCCGAAGCAGCAGCAACCGCGGCACCGCCATTGCCGCTGCCGTTGGTCGGCCCGGCGGTGTCGGAGACGATCGAGGTAGCTGCCTCTTCGGCCGTCTTCTTCGCCCGGACGTCGGCGGTCATGATGCCGAGCTCCTCCTGCGTCTCCGCATCGAGGAAGCGTGATGCGAGCCAACGCATGATGTAGTCGGGCATCGACTTGGCGAACGGGATCTCCGGGTTCTGGGTGATCCCTTCCGGCTCGAACCGCATGTAAGAGAACTTCCGCACGAGGGTCTCGAGCGGGACGCCGTACTGGAGGCCGACCGAGATCGAAGTCGCGAAGGCGTTCATCATGCCTCGCAGGGTCGATCCCTCCTTGCCGATGTCGGTGAGGAAGATCTCGCCCACCGAACCGTCCTCGTACATTCCAGCGGTGATGTAGCCCTCATGGCCGCCGATCGAGAACTTGTGGGTGATCGACTGGCGCTCCTGCGGCATCCGCCTGCGACGCGGCCCGACGACCTCGGCGACCATCTCGGCCTTCTGGTCGGCCTCGTCCTGGGCGTCGGTGCGCAGGGCCTGGGCCGTCTTCGA
Source organism: Actinomycetes bacterium (assembly GCA_037131165.1). Taxonomy (GTDB): domain Bacteria; phylum Actinomycetota; class Thermoleophilia; order Solirubrobacterales; family Solirubrobacteraceae; genus WLNJ01. The sequence continues at coordinate 24,171 of JBAXRO010000002.1, forward strand.
ACCGTCGCGGTAGATCGCGAGCGCCTTGACCCCGAGGCGCCATGCCTCGGTGTAGGCGTCGGCGATGTCCTCGACCGTGGCGGTGTGCGGGAGGTTGACTGTCTTCGAGATGGCTCCCGAGATGAACGGCTGGACCGCACCCATCATCTTGATGTGGCCGAGGTGGCTGATCGCCCTCTCGCCCACCGCCACATCGAACACCTCGAGGTCCTCGTCCTTGAGGTGCGGCGCACCGACGATCGTGCCGTTGGCGTTGATGTGCGCCTCGATCTCGGCGATCTGGCTGCCCTCGTAGCCAAGGGTCTCGAGCGCCAGCGGCACTGTGCGGTTCACGATCGTCATCTGCCCTCCGCCGACGAGCTCCTTGAACTTCACGAGCGAGAAGTCGGGCTCGACTCCGGTCGTGTCGCAGTCCATCAGGAAGGAGATCGTGCCCGTAGGTGCGAGCACCGTGGCCTGGGCGTTGCGGTAGCCGTACTCGTCGCCGATCTCGACAGCGTCCTCCCATGACTGCTGGGCGGCGGTCAGGAGCGCCTCGTCGGTCGTGTTCTCGACGTCGATTTCGAACGCAGCGTCACGGTGCATCCGCATCACCGAATTGTGGGCCTCGGCGTTCTCCGGGTATGCCTCGTAAGGGCCGACGGCAGCGGCGATCCGAGCCGAGGCGCGGTAGGCCCGACCGGTCATCAGTGAAGTGATGGCGGCAGCGGTAGCGCGGCCCTCATCGGAGTCGTAGGGCATCCCGTTTGCCATCAGGAATGCGCCGAGGTTGGCGTAGCCAAGACCGAGCTGGCGGAACCGGTTCGCGTTGACGCCGATTCCCTCAGTCGGGTACGACGATGCCCCGACGACGATCTCCTGCGCGAGGAAGACCACGTCCACGACGTGCTCGAAGGCGGCGACGTCGAAGGACCCGTCCTCGCGGCGGAACTTCATCAGGTTGATCGAAGCCAAGTTGCAGGCCGAATCGTCGACGTGCATGTACTCCGAGCAGGGGTTGGAAGCGTTGATCCGACCCGAGTTCGGGCAGGTGTGCCAGGCGTTGATCGTCGTGTCGTACTGGACGCCCGGGTCGGCGCACCGCCAAGCGGCCTCGGCGATGTCGCGCATCAGGTCACGGGCGGCGATCGGCTCGCCGACCGGCCTGCCGGTCTTGCGGGCGATCAGGTTCCAATCCTCACCGTTCTCGACGGCCTGCATGAAGTCGTCGGTGACGCGGACCGAGTTGTTGGCGTTCTGGTACTGAATCGAGGTGAATCCGTCGCCGTCGATCGACATGTCGAAGCCGGCACGGGCCAGGGCCTCGGCCTTGTCCTCTTCCTTCGCCTTGCACCAGATGAACTCGCGGATGTCCGGATGGTCGACGTCGAGGACGACCATCTTGGCCGCGCGACGAGTCTTACCACCGGACTTGATCGTGCCTGCCCACGAGTCCGCTCCGCGCATGAACGAGACGGGACCGGATGCCGTCCCGCCCTTGGCAAGCGGCTCCATCGAACCACGGATGTTCGAGAGGTTGATGCCTGAACCGGAACCGCCGCGGAAGATCGTGCCCTCCTTGGTGTTCCAAGCGAGGATCGACTCCATCGTGTCCTCGACGGAGAGGATGAAGCAGGCCGAGCACTGCGGCTTCTCCTCGAAACCGACGTTGAACCAGACCGGCGAGTTGAAGGCGACAAGCTGGTGGAGCAGGACGTAAGTGAGCTCGTCCTCGAAGGCTTGTGCGTCCTCCTCGGTGGCGAAGTAGCCGCGGGTGCGACCCCAACCGGCGATCGTTCCGGAGACGCGGCCGATCATCTGCTTGACCGAACGCTCGCGCTCGGGCGAATCGAGCTGGCCGCGGAAGTACTTCTGGGCGACGATGTTGGTGGCGTTCTGCGACCAGGTGGCGGGGAACTCAACGTCGCGCTGCTCGAAGGAGACGCTGCCGCCGTGGCCGATCACCGCGTCGCGGATCTCCCATTCGACAGTGTCGAAAGGATTCGCTCCGGACTCGGTGAATACCCTCGTGATCCCAAGGGCTCCGTCCTCGACTGTGATCTCTGCCGTGGTGTGCTCAGCTGCCTTTGCCATTTGCTCTCTCCTTCTTCCTTGCCTTCTTCGATTGCTTCCCCGGACGACCGGTTGGGGCGTAGCCGGCCTGTATGCGAGGGTCGGGCAGTGTCTACCTTGGCTCGGACGGAACGCAACCTCCGTTGCAGCAATCAGCGGGAATCGGCCGTAACCACTGTAGGACGAGGACCCTGCAACCTGCCTGATTTCAGCGGCTTGTGGCCTCTCGCTGCCGTTGCCCCTAAGCTCGTCACCCGATGAACATTCTCGTCACAGGCGGAGCGGGCTACGTCGGATCGGTGAGCGCCCGGGTGCTGATGGCAGCCGGCCACCGGGTGACGGTGCTCGACGACCTCTCCCGGGGCCACCGCGAGGCGATCCCCGAGGGGGCCGACTTCATCGAGTGCGACCTGCTCGACCCGGCCTCGCTCGACCGAGCCCTGGCCGAAGGGCGCTTCGACTGCGTCCTCCACTGCGCGGCCCTCGCTCTGGTCGGCGAATCGGTGACGAACCCCGAGCGCTATTGGCGCACGAACATCACCGGCTCACTGAACCTGCTCGACTCGATGCGCTCGGCCGGGATCGGGACCCTCGTTTTCTCCTCGACCTGCGCAACCTACGGCGAGCCTGAGGTCGTGCCGATCGCGGAGGACTGCCCCACGCGCCCGGTCAATCCCTACGGCGAGAGCAAGCTCGCGGTCGACAGAATGATCACGGCAGAAGCGGCAGCGCACGGCCTCGCTGCGATCTCGCTGCGCTACTTCAACGTCGCCGGGGCGAGCGGCCCGTGCGGCGAGGACCACGAGCCCGAGACGCACCTGATCCCCAACGTCCTGCGCGCCGCTCAGGGGAAGCTCGAGCATGTCAACGTGTTCGGGACCGACTACCCGACCCCGGACGGCACCGCGATCCGCGACTACATCCACGTCGAGGACCTCGCTGACGCCCACATGCTTGCCCTCGAGCAGGCGCGACCGGGCGAGCACCGGATCTTCAACATCGGCAACGGCAACGGATTCAGCGTCCTCGAAGTGATTGAGGCTGCGAAGCGGGTCACTGGGCTCGAGATCAAGGTCGTCGAGGCGCCAAGGCGCGAGGGCGACCCGCCGATGCTCGTCGCGGCGTCACAGAGAATCAGGGCCGAGCTCGGCTGGGAGGCCAAGCGCCCCGACCTCGACTCGATGATCGCCGATGCGTGGGGCTTCGCTCAGGCGAGGCCCGACGGCTACGGGGCAGAGTCGGTCTGAGCGATCAGATCGGCCACCGCGTCGGCGGCGGCCAGCAGCAGTTCGCCCGGGGGCAGGCTCGCGTCGAGCACCCTGAACCGTTCAGGCTCGGCCTCCGCGAAGCGTGAGTAGGCGGCCGCGATCTCGGTGAAGAAGGAGTCGTCCTCGGCCTCGAGCCGGTCGGGGGCCTCCCCCCTCGAGTAAGCCCGTTGCCTGGCTGCGGCAGGGTCGATCGCGAGCAGCAGGGTGCGATCGGGGACCAGGCCACCGGTGGCGAAGCGGTTGATCGCGGCAACGTCCTCGACCCCGAGTCCGCGGGCAACGCCTTGGTAGGCGAGCGAGGAGTCGACGTAGCGGTCGAGCAGCACCCACGAGCCGGAGTACATAAGCGGGGTGACTTCCTGCTCGATCAGCTCCGCTCTGGCGGCGGCGTAGAGCAGTGCTTCGGCCCGCCCGCCGATCGTCATCTCGGGATCCTTGAGCAGATCGCGGATCCTCTCGGAGAGGACGACACCGCCAGGCTCGCGCAGGAGCCGGGCATCCACCCCGTGCCGCTCGGCGAGGAGTTCGACGAGTGAAACGGCGAGGGTCGTCTTGCCGGCCCCGTCGATCCCCTCGACGGTTATCAGTCTCCCCATTGGCACGAGTCCGACCCTACCCGCCCGGGTCGCCGCCTATTCTCCTGCGGCGCAATGGACGTGCTCGCCAAACACGCTCAGGCCAACGCGGTGTTCGCGCCTGTGCTCGAAGGCCGGGTCGCCGCATCCCACGCTTACCTGCTGCACGGCCCGGCAGGAAGCGGGCGCTCGGAGGTCGCAGCGCTGGTCGCGACCGCCTTGCTGGCCGAAGGGTCGGCCAGAGACGACACCGCGAGCCGGGTCGAGGCCCGGTCCCACCCGGACCTCACCTGGATCACCCCGGCCGGCGCGAACGGCGAGGTACTGGTGGACGACATCCGTGACCGGGTGGTGGCTGCGGTCCCGATGACCCCGTTCGAAGCGAGGCGCCGGGTGTTCGTGATCGAGGGGGCCGACCGGATGAACGAATCGGCCGCCAATGCCTTCCTCAAGACGCTGGAGGAGCCGCCGGCCTTCGCGCACCTGATCCTGATCGCCGATTCTCTCGACTCCGTCATGCCGACGCTGGTGTCGCGCTGCCAGACGGTGAGGTTCGACCCGGCCGGCACGGCCGAGCTGGCAGCGATGCTGGAACGTGAGGGCGTCCCCACCGCGCTCGCACTCGAATGCGCAGAGCTTGCCGACGGTGACGGAGCCAGGGCCAAGATGCTCGCCGAGGACAGCGGCGGGACGCTCAGGCGCGGCGGCGAGGAACTGGCGCGCGCAGCCCTGACGGGCAGTTCAGCCACTGCGAGGCCATGGGTCGAGCTGATTGCATCCGCCGCGGAGTTGGGAAAAGCCGCAGGCGAGGAAGTGCGAAGGGAGTCCGAGGAGCGGCTCGAGACGGCGGCGCGCAGCGAACGCTCGCGGATCGAACGCGATGCCGAGGAGCAGGGCAAGCGGGCTCAGCGCAGGGCCGAGAGCGCAGCGGTGGACCTCGCCCTGTTCATCGCCGAGTCGTGGCTGCGCGACCTCCACAGGTCCAGCCTCGGTGCCGGTGACCTGATCGCCAACGACCGGCGTCGAGCCGAGGTGACTGAGCTTTCGCGCTCGACGGCACCGTCGCGGGTAAGGTTTGCGATCGACATGATCGGTCGGACCCGCCGGGCACTCCGGTTGAACGTAACCCGGGAGCTCGCGCTCGAGTCCCTCGCCCACCGCCTCGACGGCGTACTTCGATGAACCTCCTCGCGGCGTCCGGAGCGGCGGACATGAACGCGCTCGAGGCGATCGTCCTCGGGATCGTCCAGGGCCTGACGGAGTTCCTCCCGATCTCCTCGACCGCCCACGTGAGGATCGTGCCCGCCCTGTTCGGCTGGGGCGATCCCGGAGCCGCCTTCACTGCGGTGATCCAGCTCGGCACGATGGCGGCGGTCGTCATCTACTTCAGGGCCGACCTTTGGCGCATCTTCACGACCTGGCTGCGGTCGCTGCCGAACGCGGAACTGCGCTCGAGCCACGACGCGAAGATGGGCTGGTACATCCTGCTGGGCACCCTGCCGGTCGGGATCTTCGGCTTCATCTTCAAGGACCAGATCGAGACCGCCGCGAGGTCGCTGTGGGTGATCGGCACCGTGATGATCCTGTTCTCTCTGGTGATGGCCTCGGCCGACCAGACGGCGAAGCGGACCCGAGCGGTCGAGGACCTCGACCGCAAGGATGCAGCGATTATCGGCCTCTGGCAGGCGCTTGCGCTGATCCCAGGGGTCTCGCGCTCGGGAGCGACGATCAGCGCCGGCCTTTTCCGCGGCCTCGACGAGGTCGCCGCAGCCCGATACTCGTTCCTGCTGAGCGTGCCTGCGGTCGTGGCAAGCGGTCTGTTCGAGCTGAGGAAGATCGGCGAGGCTGGGGTTCACCCAAGCTTCGCGATGACCGCGATCGCGGCACTGTTTGCCTTCATCTCGGGATACGCAGCGATCGCGTTCCTGCTGCGCTGGCTGACGACCCACAACCTGCGGCCGTTCGTCGTCTACCGGATCGTCGTCGGGGCCGGGATCCTGATCCTGACCGGCTTCGGCGTCATTTCCTGAGCGACCGGCTCAGCGAAGGTCAATGGGCCCGAGGTCGACCTCGAGGCCCCACGTCTCGAACCCCCTGAAGCCACCGAACTGCTTGTGGTCGGGACCGTGGAAGTCGGTCGAACCGGTAGTCATCAGGCCGAGCTCGCGCGCAAGCGAGTGGAGCTGCTCGGTCTCCGAGCGGCTGTGGGTGACGTAGAAGCATTCGATCCCGTCGAGCCCGTCGGCGGCGAATCGCCTGACTGCATCGTCGACCGCCTCGACCCCGTATTCGCCGGCCGGGAAGAACGGGTGGGCGTAGACGGCCACGCCGCCTGCGTCATGGACCCAGCCGATCGCCTCGGCGACCGTCGGGTGGTGCCTCGAGACGAAGGCCTCCTTGCCGCGGCTGATCAGCGCCTCGATCACGTCGCCCGTGCTCTCGAAACCCCGTTCCGCGATCCGCTCGGCATTTTCGGGGTCGCGCAGCAGGGCCTCTGCGAGGTGCGGGCGGCCGAGCGTCCCTCCCTCAGCTTCGAGCAGTCGGAGATATTCAAGGTCGATGCTCCAGCCCGCCCGCTCGAGCTCCTCGGCCATCAGGTGACTGCGGCGGACCCTCTCCGCTCGGGCCTCGGCGAGGCGGGCCAGCAGCTCGGGGTCGCTGTGGTCGACGAGATAGCCGACGAGGTGAATGTCGTCGTGGTCGTCGTCGACTGCGGTGATCTCGACTGCGGGCACGATGGCGATGCCGTGCTCGGCACCGGCCTCGAGCGCCTCGGCGACGCCATCGAGGTTGTCGTGGTCGGAGAGGGCGAGCAACTCAACTCCCGCCGCGGCGGCACGGGCTACGACTTCGCGCGGGCGGAGCTCGCCGTCGCTGAAGACGGAGTGCGACTGAAGGTCGAAGGTCGGCCTCTCCACCAGTGCGATGGTACGGGTCCGGCGGACGGCCGGTCGGCGGCTGCCTCTACCCTGCGCCTGTGTCCGACCTGCCGGCAGACCTCGCACTGGCCCTGAGACTCGCCGACGCCGCCGACTCGGAGACCCTCCAGCGCTTCCAGGGGCGTGACCTGCGGGTCGAGACCAAGCCCGACAGGACACCGGTCACCGAGGCCGACCTGGCGGCCGAGGCAGCGATGCTCGAGTTGCTGGCAAGCGAGCGCGCCGGCGATTCGATCCTGAGCGAGGAGGCCGGCGCCTCCGGCTCCGGTGAGCGCCAATGGGTACTCGACCCGGTCGACGGGACAAAGCAGTTCCTGCGCGGACTGCCGTCGTGGGCGACCCTGATCGCATTGAGGGAATCCGGGGAGACGATCGTCGCTGTCGTCTCGGCCCCGGCGCTGCGCCGCCGCTGGTGGGCTACCCGCGGGGGCGGCTCATTCGCCGATGGTGGCGACAGACTGAAGGTCAGCGCCGTGAGCGACTTGGCGGACTCCGTCCTGCTGCACGCCGAGCTGAGCGCGTGGCAGTCGGTCGGTGGTCCGGAGCCGCTGGTCGCGCTGGCCAGCGAGTGCTGGCAGAGCAGGGGCTACGGGGACTTCTGGATCCACTGCCTCGTAGCCGAGGGGGCCGCGGAGATCGCAGCCGAGCCGGGTCCGAGCCTTTGGGACCTGGCCGCCCCGGCGCTGATCGTCGAGGAGGCCGGCGGGCGCTTCACGTCGCTGACGGGCGAGCCCGGCCCCGAGGGTGGCTCCGCCCTGTCGACCAACGGGCTGCTGCACGACGCCGCACTCGAGTCGTTGGCCAGACGCTAAAGGACCCCGGAACAAGTTGAGCCGGCCGACCTCGCGGTCGACCGGCTCAAAAAGGAAGAAACCGTCCGCCGCGCTTTCGCGCGGCGGACTTTCAGGATCCTCAGGGAGTTGCGGGAGCTCCCCCTGTCTGACCGGTGCAGCCCTTGTAGGGGGCCGCGATCACGCAGCGCTCGAGCGGCTTGCCGAAACCGGCGGGCCATGCTCCAGGGCTTCCGTGAACGAAGAAACGACCGTCGTGGTCACGGTTGTCGACCGTGTCCTCACCTGTCGGGTCGACCGCGCCAAGACCGGTGCCTCCCGAAGCAGCGGAATCATCGGCGAAGCTCAGCATCCAGAAGTAGGCGTCGCTCAGCTGGCCGGGCATCGTGGAGCTGTACTTCGGAGTCCCGGTCGGGTTGCAGGTCTGCCACTGGTTGGCGAGGGCAGTGACCTGCGGGAGGTTCCTCCCGATCTCCACCAACGGCTGACCGACCGGCGGCGTGTTGGCGTAAGTGCCAGAACCGCCGACGCAGTTGCCGGTACCGTCGTTGGAAGTGACGATGTCACGCCCGTTCCGGTTGACGTACGTCGTACCCGCCGTCGGGTTGAACCATCCCATCGAGTTGCCGAAGATCTTGTTCCACTTCGGGATCGCGGCCTGCTTCATGGTTCCGCAGTCGGCGCTTGTCGCGTTTGCCCCACCGCACAGCTTCTTCCAGTTGCCCGAGTCCTTGATCAGGATCTCAGGGTTGATCACCGCAACACCGGCGAGCTTGTTGCCCCAGATGCGGTTCTTGCTGACGTCGGTCTTCTGCGATCCGAACAGCAGCACGCCGATCCCGGGCGGGTAGGCAGCTCCACCACCGAGGCCACCGGCGTTCAGCGGGAACGGGGCACCCTTGAAGTAGTTGAAGTTGTTGGCGTAGATGTCGTTGTCGGTGTACTGGTTCTCGGCAGGCGGAGGCCAGTTCTCACCCATGGTGATGTTGGGAACGATGCCCATGCCGTTGTTGAAGATCCGGCTCTTGGTGATCGTCACGTAGCGGCTGTTCGTGCCCGAGTAACCGAGCTCGTTGCCCCACATCTTGACCCCGGCGATGTACGTGCGGCTCGCTGTGGTCTGCTTCGGGGTCTCCCCGATGTAGAAGGCGGAGTCGTTGTTGTAGTACGCCTCCGAGTTGATGAACGCACCACCCGCGCTGGTCCTGGCAAAGATGCCGTAGACGCCGCCGAAAGAGGCGGTGACGTTGTCGACCGTGAAGGTGTCGGCGTAGGTGTACTTGGTGCCTCCGACCGTGACCGTCTTCGTTCCGAAGCTCTCAGCCTTGCTGAGGGGCGCCTTCGGCTCGAGAACGGTGTTGGCCGTCTCCAGCTGGCGCCAGTACGACTCCGGCACGCCCGAGCGAACGATCCAGACGCCGTTGCCCTTGTAGTTGGTGACGGTCAGGTTCTTGACCGTGACGCCGACCGCTGCATCGATCGTGATCGCGTTCTCACGCGGAGTGACGCCGGCGTAAGGGCCGGATGCGATCGGGGACTCGGAGAGGGTCGCAAGATCGACTACGACCTTGGAGCGATCAGTGGAAGAACCCTGGATCGTCAGGCCGTCGAACTTGTGGCCCTGCGCGAGGACGAACTCGCGGTAGGTGCCGGGTGACACGGTGATGGTGAAGACGGACTTGTGCTTGGTCGCGTTTGCCGACCCGGCGTACTCGACCGCCTTCTGGATGGTGCTGAAGCAGTAGTTCTTGTCCGTCTTTGCCCTGGTGTCGTTGATCTTCGACGCGGGCGCCTGGCAGACGCTGAGCGACTTCTTCGACTTGCCCTTTGACGAATTCACCGTGCCGGGGTTCGCCGGCGGCTCGTAGGCCGATGCTGCCGGGGCGACCGCGAGAGCGGCGAGAGCCGCAAGCGCTGCCGCGCGGGTTGTCCTGCGTGTGTGGGTCATGTCGACCGTGTTCCTCCCTCTCCTTGGTTTCATCACGCCTCCACGAGGTACCAACCGGCCATGCCGGCGTCCATGTGGGCCGCGACGTGGCAATGGTAAAGCCATCGCCCTGGGTTGTCTTCCTTGAACCGGGCGCTCAACGTCTCGCTCGGCCCCACTGTGGGGCTGTCCACGAGCATCCCGCCGCTGTCCGGCCAGCGGTGCCCGTGGATGTGGAAGGTGTGGAAATCATTGTTCGAGCCGAACACATGGATGTCGACCTGATCGCCGACCTTCGACTTCATCGTCGGCGTGTTGCCTGCGAAAGCCCGACCGTTGATCGTGTGGAGCATCTGGCCCTGACGGGTGACCGCGGGCGCGAAGCTGTGCAGGTGGAGGAAGTGCTCGGAGTCCGGCTTGGGTGCGTCCTTCTCGCGGACCACGATCGAGCCGAACAGGCCGCGGGCCGAGTTGAGCACGTGGTTTGGCCCGTGGTCGTGGTACGGCCATGCCCCGACGCTGGTCGGCAGGCACTCCCAGCGGTAGACGAACTCCTCGCCGGGGGCGACGAAGCCACCGGCCCGGGTGAAGTCCGCGAGGTAGATCCCGTCGTAGTCAGGCGTGTAGCGAACGCCGTGGGGATGCATCGTCAGTGGCTGCTCGAACCGATCGTCGGCATTGCGGAAGTGGACCTCGAGAACGTCACCCACCTCGGCCTCGAGCAACGGCCCGGGCATCTCGGGCTTGGCGACAGTGCCGTCCTCATAACGCTTCGGCCCGGAGAAGCCCGGCTCCATCTCTTGGTAGACGAGCGCCCAGAACGGCCTGAACGATCTCTGCATACCCATCCATGTGTCGAAGCCGACACCCTTGCGCTTCTTGTTGGAGCCGATCAGGTCGCGGGTCGGGCCGAGCGGATCCCACAAGACCGGGGTTGCCTCGATCCAGTACTCGACGACCGAACCGCCCTCGGCCGGCTCGGGGACAGGGAAGACGCGATCGGCAGCGGGCGAGGACTCGTCGTCGCCCGCCGCGTAGGTGTCGACGATGTCCCAGCCGACCGGCCGGGAGGCCGGGGTGGCCGCAGCCTTCGGGCCTCGCCGGCCGGCCTTCGGCCGCTTGAGCGAGGCGGCGGCGGAGTCGAGCTTGTTGACGTCACGCTCGCTGAGGTTCGGCAGGTCCTTCGCCGTCACGGCGCAGAAGAGACCGGCGGCTCCCGCCCCAAAGCTCAGGAAATCGCGGCGGTCGATCCCACCCTTACGTCTCTCATCCCCCATCCTGAACCGGATCGTACACAGGGAGAGGCCTCCGCGCGCCGGATGGCGCAGCGGCGCTCCTGACGGCCCGGGGGCGATAACGACAATCATTTTCGTCCTTGACCTGACTGGGTGATTGCGGGACTGGACAAGTGCCGCTTTCGAGTCCGGTCGCGGGTAAGCTTCCGCGCTATGTCCCAGAAGTCAATGCGCTCAATGGCCATCGTCCTGCTGGCAGCACTGCTCGTCGGAGGCGTCTGCCTGATGGTCCTCGACGTGGCCGGGGCTAAGCCGGCGAAGGCCGCGGCCGTCGCCGACATCGACGTGAGCCTGCTCGGCGACGAGAACGACGGCAACTACTTCTGGGAGGGGCAGAAGGAGGCCTGGGAGAAGGACGCAGACGCTCTCTCCGTCCAGTCCGGTCAGGCAAGGATCTTCTTCGTCTGGCCGCCGAACAACGGCTCGCACGACGTCAAGTTGCGCAAGTCGCAGAGCACGCCGGGCCTCACCTTCCCGGTCTCGGTCCTTCACCAGAACTACGGGACCGAGGACGAGCGCTGGCCCGCAGGGGGCTGGAAGCCCGGGAAGGCGGGCACGTACGCCCTCTACTGCTCGAAGCACACCGGCATGAAGATGCGCGTGATCGTCAAGGGCTTCGCGAGCCGGCTCGCGCCCGAGACCAAGCGAGGCACCGTCAAGCGGGGAGCGAAGGCCGTGTACTCGAACGTCCGGGCCAACGTCCCCGCCAGGGCCACCGTGCGGATGGTCGCCTGCCGCAACTCGAGCTGCTCAAGCAGCCGCGGCATCTACCGCAAGGACTTCAACCTCCGGGCAGGCAATAACCGCCTTCGCCTCGGACTCGCCAGCGGGCTCGCACCGGGCCGCTACCAGGTCCAGGTCGTCACCCAAGCCGAAACCTTGCGCTCGGGATTCGTCGTCAACCGCTGAGCGCGAAGCGCAGGCGATCGGTGACGGCGACCGCGTCGAAGTCAAGAGCGTTGGCGGCCGCCGAGACCTACCGGATCGCGGCCGACCCGACCGACATCCGCAGTCTCTGACCCCGGAGCGGGCAAGGCCCGCTGGAGCGAAGGAACCCCGAAGGGCGGCACCCAGCTGCCGCCATTCTCTTGGCCCGTGTTAGTATGTGAGTGCTTACTCACTTAGCCTGCCCGCCTTGCCTCAAACCCAATCGCATCCCACCACTCCGCCGAATGCCCGGACCGGGCGGCGCCGCACCCGCTCGACCGCGGCCGAACGACGCCGCGAACTCATCGAGGTTGCTCGCGCGCACTTCGCCGAGCGCGGCTACTTCGGCACCCCGACCCTCGCGATCGCCGAGGACGCCGGCATCAGCCAGGCCTACCTGTTCCGACTCTTCCCGACCAAGCAGGACCTCTTCGCGGCCTGCGTCGAGCGATGCATCGCCCTGACGAACGATGCCTTCGAGGCCGGTGCCGCCAAGCCCTTGGCGGGCGAGAGCCCGCTCGAGGCGATGGGCCGCGCCTACCGTGACCTCTTGTCGAGCGACCCGGCCGTGCTCCTCGGTCAGCTGCACGCGAACGCAGCCGCCCCGCGCGAGCCGAAGATCAGGGAGGCGATCCGCTCCGGTTGGGCCGACCTCTATTCAACGGTCGAGCGGATCTCCGGGGCCCAACCCGAGGAGATCAAGGCCTTCTTCGCACACGGAATGCTGCTGAACGTCGTCGCGGCGGTCGGCTTCAACGAAATCAACGAGCCGTGGGCGATCGCCCTCGGCAGACAGGAGCAGGACTGCTGATGGCAACCACCGATCACACGGCAGCACTCGAACAGGCCGAGGTCGAGCTCCACGAAGAGCCGAAGGGTCACCCGGGATGGACGCTCGCCCTCGTCTCGATCGCCCTGTTCATGGTCACCCTCGACAACCTCGTCGTCGGGGTGGCGCTGCCGAGCATCCGCGAGGACCTCGGAGCGGGGCTCGAGGCGCTCGAGTGGACAGTCAACGCCTACACCCTCTCCTATGCCGTGTTCCTGATGCCGGCGGCGGCACTCGGCGACCGATTCGGTCGCAAGCGGATGTTCCTCCTCGGCATGACCGTCTTCACCGCAGCGAGCCTGCTGGCCGCAGTCGCGCCGAGCATCGACGCGCTCGTCGCCGCACGGGCAGTGCAAGGGTTCGGAGCGGCGATCGTCACCCCGCTGACCCTGACCCTGCTCGCCGAGGCTTTTCCCGGTGAGAAGCGGGGCCTCGCCCTGGGCATCTGGTCCGGGGTCAGCGGCCTCGGGGTCGCGCTCGGCCCAGTGGTCGGCGGAGCGGTGATCGAGGGCGCTGGCTCGTGGCAGTGGATCTTCGGCATCAACATCCCGATCGGGGTGGCGTTAATCGCCCTGACCGTCTGGAAGCTCGTCGAGAGCCGCGGCGAGACGAGGCCGCTCGACCTGCCCGGGATCGCCCTCGCAGGCCTCGGCCTGCTGGGAGTGACCGACGCTGTCGTCCGCGGCGAGGGTGTCGGCTGGGGCGAGCCCGAGATCCTGATCCCGGGACTGGGCGGGGTCGCCCTGCTGATCGCCTTCGTCCTCTGGGAACTGAGGACGCCCGAGCCGATGCTGCCGATGAGGTTCTTCCGCTCGCGCGGCTTCACAGCCACGAACATCGTCAGCTTCGCGATGTTCTTCGGGGTGTTCGGCTCGATCTTCTACCTCAGCCAGTTCTTCCAGACCGGACAGGGCTACAGCCCGCTCGAGTCCGGCCTGAGGACGCTGCCGTGGACGGCCATGCCGATCGCCGTGGCTCCGATCGCGGGCATCCTCAGCGACAAGGTCGGCCCGCGACCGCTGATGTCGCTGGGCCTCGCACTGCAGGCCATCGCGATCAGCTGGCTGGCAGTCGTCTCCGAGCCGACCACTCCCTACAGCTCGCTGATCCTGCCGTTCATCATCGCCGGCATCGGGATGTCGCTCGTCTTCGCTCCCGCAGCAAACTCGGTGCTCGCAAGCGTCCGCCAGAGCGAAAGCGGCCTGGCCTCCGGGGCGACCAACACGATCCGCGAAGTCGGCGGAGTGATGGGAGTCAGCATGCTCGGAGTGTTCTTCGCGGCGAACGGCTCCTACGACAGCCCGCAGGCCTACACCGACGGAGTCGTCGCCGCACTGCCGCTCGGAGCGGCAGTGCTCGCGATCGGCGCCGTGGCGGCACTGTTCGTACCGAGCCTGAAGGCGATGAGGGCCACCGCAGACGAACTCGCCGCCGAGGAGGCCTCCGAGAGGCGGGCCGCGGCCGAGGCTGGCTGAACGATCAGCGCCTGACGTATGTGGCGGTCAGGCTCGTATCGCGGTCGGGCATCGTGACCTGCCTGCTCGCCGAGCGCGAGCCGTCCGACCACTTCGAGAAGCGGTAGCTGCGACCGCCGACCGTCGCCGTCTTCGGCACCGACAGAGCGGAGCGGAAGCCGACCGCGGTCGGGCGCGGGCCGGTCACGGTACGACCCGCCCAGCCGATGTCGATGCCGGCGGGGCTGGTGGCGAGCCTCAAGGTCCGAAGCTTCGGGTCGACCCGCAAGGCCGAGGTTGCGGTCCTGCCCTCAAGGGTCGTGGCGGTGAGCCTGACCTCGTACCAGGAGTCGGCATCGTGATCGCGGGGGGTTCCGAAGCTGCCGACCGTCCCGTTGAAGCCGGTCAGGTAGTGCTCATGAGAGCCGTGGTGGAGGAGCACCGTCCAATTGAGGGCGCTCGGCCTGATCGGCACGCCGTCCACCGTTGCCGACCCGACGAGCCGGACGGTACCCCCGCCGACAGCCTTGGCCGTCGGCCCCGGCGAGGAGATCGTGACGGCCGGCAGGGCCAAGCCCACGTTGACCGGCAGCCAATCCGAACCGGACTCGTCGCCGTCGGAGACGGTGACTCGGACTTGGTACGAGCCCGGGACCGAATAGGCGTGGGTCGGTGTCGCCTCGGTCGAGGTGGTGCCGTCGCCGAAATCCCAGAGATAGCTCAGCCCCGCCGAGTCGGCGTCCGCAACACGGGAGTCGAACCTCGCCGACAGCCCGTCCACGGTGACCTTCGGGCGGGGCCATGGCCTCTGCCCCCCGGCAGCGGGCCCGAGGACCCAAACCCGCCCGGGCTCGAGACCGTTCGCAGTGAAGCCGGCCTCGACCAGGGCGACTCCGCCGCCGGGCCCGCCGGTGACGTCGACGACGGCATCGAGATTGGAGAGCAGCGGCGTAGTGCCGAGGCCGGGCTTGGCGAGGTCGAGCAGAGCGAGCGTGCCGACTGCGTAATCGCCGAGCACCAGGCGTCCGCTCATCTCCGCCGGCCATGAGCCGCCGAGCAGCGGGCCCGCCATGATCGCGCCGCCGTTGGGGCCGTGGGCGTACTCGAAGAGCGGTCCCGTCTGGGACCCGGGATCGACCGCCCGGCAGGCGGAGCGGTTGGAGTAGCCCGGGGTCGGGTGGTTGCCCTCGCGGCACGGCCAGCCGTAGCTGCGGCCCGCCTCGGCGAGGTTCAGCTCTTCCCAGGCCTCAAAGCCGACATCGCCGACAGCCACCCGGCCGTCGGGCAGCAGGCTGAAGCGGAAGGGATTGCGAAAGCCCTTCGACCAAACCTTCGTGCACGAGCGCCTGAGGTCGGTGACCGACCGGCAGAAGCGATGACCGGGAAGGCCGCGACCGTTGCGGTCCACTCGGAGGATCGCCCCGCTCATCACGTTCGGATCGAGCGCCCTCATGATCGTCGAGGAGGTGGAGCCGGGGGTGACCCCGTCGCCGACCCCGACCCAAAGGGTGCCGTCGGACCCGGCCCGGACCGTGCCGATGCTGTGCGAGAAGCCATCGGATGGGATGCAATCCACCGACAGCCCGGGCTTAGGGCATGACTTGAGGCTCGAACTGCCGAGAATCACGCGCTCACCGGAGACCACGCTCGCCCCAGCGCCAACGGTTATCCGCGTCAGACGGTTGACCTTCGGATCGGCGGTGCGAGAGGGATCCGGGTCGTAGGTGTACAGCAGGTAGAGGAACCCGTTGCTGGCGAAGTCCGAGTCGGTCGCGATCCCGAGGAGGCCGCGATCGACGTGGGTCGCGACATGGCCGGAGATGTCAGCCAACAGCCTCGCGCGCGGCGCCTCGCCCGGAAGGACCACCTTGACGGTCCCCTGCTTCTCGGCGACGAACACCCGGCCGTCCGGAGCGAAGGCGACCGCGGTCGGGGCTTGTAGGCCGCTCGCGACCGTCCTCGCCTCGAGGGTCGGCGGGATCGAGGGGGCCGCAGGGGCCGTGGAGGGCACCAGTGCGAGGGCGACGAGAGCCGCCAAGGTCGGGACTGAAGCTCTCCTCATCAGCGCTACAAGGGTAATCGCGCCCGATGGGCCGGGCGCAGGTCGGACTCGGAGCTGCGGGATTCCCGCGACGAGCGAACGTAGGGATTCGGGTGGCGGCCCGGAGCGCAATCGGGCAGATTGGTCATGGACTCCCCGGAAGCACTTGCCCCCATGACCTCACTCTCGATCCAAATTCCGACGCACTTGGCAGTCAGGCTCGACCGGATTGCCGCCGAGCGCCGCACGAGCCGCGAGGCACTCGCCCGCGACCTCCTGGCGGGCGTCGTCGACCGGGAGACCGAGCGAGTCGCCAGCGAACTGAGGCGGATGCAGTTCCGTCGGCGCAGCGCTCCGGTCGCCTACGGCAACGGCCGCTGAGCGCCGTCAGTCGCCTCGAATCGAGCCACGCCAGCGGCGATCGTCTTCACTCCGGCCGTCAGGGCGGAGCGGCAGATCGCGAAGGCCGCCGCGATCACAACGCGGTCGGCAGCCGGCTCAACCAAAGAAGATCTCAGCGTCCTCGAACAGAGTCGGGTCGAGAAGGCGCGGCTCCTCGAGCGCTCTTGAGAGCGGCTGGAGGGTGATCTCGGTTCCCGTCAGGGCGGCCATCACGCCGAACTGCCCGCCGAGCACTGCGCGGGCCGCCGCGAGACCGAGGCGGGTCGCGAGGATCCTGTCGGTCGCTGTCGGCGTTCCGCCTCTCTGCAGGTGACCGAGGATCACGGCGCGGCAGTCGTAGCCCGTCCGCTCGGCTATCTGCTGCTCGAGCCAGATCCCGACCCCACCGAGACGGGCGTGGCCGAAGGCATCGGTCTGCGCCCCTGCGGTGACAAGGTCCCCGCCGATCGGTGTCGCCCCCTCCGAGGTGACGACGATCGAGAAGGAACGCCCGGTCTCGTGCCGGGTGCGCAGGTGCGAGCAGACCCGCTCGATCTCGAACGGGCGCTCCGGTACGAGGATCAGGTCCGCCCCGCCTGCCAACCCGGCCGAGCAGGCGATCCAGCCCGCGTGGCGACCCATCACCTCGACGATGATGATCCTGTCGTGCGACTCGGCAGTGGTGTGGAGGCGGTCGATCGCGTCGGTCGCGATCTGGACCGCGGTATCGAACCCGAAGGTGCGGTCGGTGCCGGGGAGGTCGTTGTCGATCGTCTTCGGCACGCCGACCACCGGCACTCCGTCGGCGGCGAGCTTGGCGGCTACCCCCAAGGTGTCCTCGCCTCCGATCGCGATCAGGGCGTCAACCCCGTCGGCGGCGAGCCTCGAGCGGACCCGTTCCGTTCCGTCGGCTCCATCGGCGTAGGGATTCGTGCGTGACGAGAGGAGGATCGTGCCTCCCCTGGGGAGCAGGCCGGCGATGTCGGAGCGACCGAGCGGAACGGCTTCGCCCTCGAGCACTCCGGCCCAGCCTCGGCGGTAGCCGACCACCTCATGGCCGTCGGCGAGCACATCGCGGGCCGCGGCCCTGATCACGGCGTTGAGCCCGGGGCAGTCCCCACCGCCGGTGAGCAGAGCGATCTTCATTGCTCCAGAGTGTCGGTTCCGGCGGTGGAGCGCAATACCGGCCGGTACGGGGATCGAGCTGGGTGGTGCTCAGCCGACCGTCACGCCCTTCCAGAAGGCGACCCGACCGGCAATCTCGGCGGCAGCGTCCTTGGGCTGGGCGTAGTACCAGGCGGCGTTCTCGTTGAGTTCGCCATCGACGCCGAGCGAGAAGTACTCGGCGGTCCCCTTCCAAGGGCAAACGCTCGTGTGCGAGCTCTCGACGAGGTACTCGTCGTTGACCGAGCCGCGCGGGAAGTAGTGGTTTCCCTCGACGACCACGGTTTCGTCGCTCTCCGCGATCACTGCGCCGTTCCAGGTTGCCTTCATCATCGCTCTCCTTCGGTATCGCCTTGATCGGGTGAGGTCGGCCGCGACGGCCACCGACGTTCTTCCGAGGTCAACGAGGTTACGGCTGCCGCAGCGCCTGCGATCTTGCGAGGCCGTGCGAGAGCGACTTGGAGCGGCATGGCTTCACTACCGGCGCCTGACTCGATCGGGTTGGCCGAGAGACTTTCCGATCGCGCAGCTCCCCAACCCGCCTCTGCTCGTCGCGATCGTCGGCTGGCTGGTCGGCGCGCTTGCCGGCGGTGAGGTTCACCGAGCCGGGCGGGCCGTCTTCTACATCGGCCTGTCCGTCTGGGCATGGGAGGAACTGACTTCGGGAGTCAACTGGTTTCGACGGCTCATCGGTGCCGGACTGCTCGTATGGCTGGCCGCGCAGATCGCATCGTCACTGCCTGCGTGAACCGGCCTCACGGACTACGATTCACGAGTCGGTGCCTTCTCGCCGAGGCACCGGCAATGCCGACGTAGCTCAGCTGGTAGAGCACTTCACTCGTAATGAAGGGGTCAGCGGTTCGAATCCGCTCGTCGGCTCTCATGCAGAAGTCAACCGGGAACCGGAGACCGGGCCCAGCCATGAGGTTCCCCCGCATGACCGCCGACATGGCGTGCTTGATCTCATTGGTTCTCCTGACCGCGATCGGGGCCGCCCTGCGCCTCTGGCAGATCCGAAGCGGACTCTTCGGGGACGAGCTCTACGCATTCAGCGAAACCGCGGGTGCGAGCTTCGGCGAAGTGCTGGAGAACGTCAGCCAGAAGAGCATCGAGGTGACGCCTCCGCTGTTCTTCGTCCTGGCAAGTGCGGCGGAACGGCTGGGCGATGCCGCCACGACCGTGCGAATCCCCTCCGAAGTTGCAGGGATCCTGCTGATACCCGCCATGTTCGTGCTCGGGAAGGCCGGGGTCGATCGAAGGGTGGGCCTCGTCGCGTCAGCACTCACGACATTCAGCGTCTACGGCATCTACTACTCGGTCGAAGCCAGGCCTTACTCGCTCTTGATGCTCTTCTCCGCGGTGTCGACGATCTGCCTGTTCAAGCTGATCGACCAAGGGAGGCGAAGATGGCTTGTCGGCTACTCCCTGGCCTCGGCCGCAGTCCTCTACACCCACTACTCCGGTGTTGGAGTGCTGGCTGCCCAGTTCGGGTGGGCGGTCTGGTTTCACCGGGACCATTGGCGGGGACTCGTCGCGGGGAACCTCGTCGCGGGGCTTCTCTTCCTCGTTTGGGTCCCTTCGATCAGCCTCAAGGAAGGGGCCAAGGCGACAGTCGACCCGTTCAGCCCCGGAGTCGAGTCGCTCGTCAGCTGGGCCCGGCAGCTGGTGACCCTCCCCTACGGCGACGCTGGCTTCACCGATCTGCCCGGGATCCCATCCCTCGTAATCCTGGGACTCTGCCTGACCGTCGGTGCCGTCGGAACGGCGGTTCGCCAGGGGGACCGTGCCTACCGGTTGCGTCCGGGTTCCACCCAGGCGCTCTTTCCGGTCCTGATGCTCGCGTCGCCCGCCTTCATGTTGCTGGCTTCGTTGGCGACCGGACTCGGGTTCCTCCAACCCCGCTACTTCAGCGCTTCATTCCCGGCGTTGATCGTCACGGTCTCGGCGCTTCTTGCGATGTCCGATCGACGACTCGGGATCGTCATCTCGGGCGTCGCAGTAGCGGTTTCCGCGTTCAGTGCAGTCAAGGCCCAGCAGCCCAGGTACCAACGCCCTGACATGCGTGCGGTCGCCCGTTGGGTCGACGCACCCGGCCCGCGAAACGCAGTCATTGCCGACTGGATCCTGCCGTACAACGGCCAGAACACCCTACGTCCCTACCTCGAAGTCCCCGCGCGCGACAGGTCGGCCTTTCCGCTCGGGAACGGGATCTCTCAAGTCGAAAACGCATCCCTGATCGGAGCCGACGTCGTGCTCGTCACGAACGCTGGTTTCCTGAGGGAGACTGAACGGTCGATCACGTCGAACCCCCGGTATCGCCTGAAGTTCGTGAGGACGGCCCGCTGGCCCGGGCTGGTCGGCGGAATTCGCGCGTCATGGTTCGTCTTTACCGGTTCGAAGCCCGCAAAGCAATAACCCCTTCACTCCTAATGAAGGGGTCAGCGGTTCGCATCCGCTCGTCGGCTCTCACCTTATTGCGCAACGTGAGACTGACACCGGACATCGATTGCTCTGGTACTTTCGTGCTTGTGCTTCGAAGCGGAAGGACCCGAGTGGCGATGGCGGTCTTGGCCGCCGTTCTCGCCGCCCCGGCATCGAGTGCCTCCGCTGTGGACGTCGCGACACAGTTGGACGCGGGCGTCGGAGCGTCGAGCTCATTCGTCGGCGGTGGGCACACCTGCGTCGTCACCACGACAGGCGGGATCAGATGCTGGGGCGACAACTCAACCGGCCAGCTGGGGGACGGCACCTTCGACCAGCGAACGAGTCCGGTCACGGTCTCCGGGGTGTCGAACGCCGTGCAGGTCGCGAGCGGCGGCGACCACAGCTGCGCCCGCGTTACCAACGGGGACGTCTACTGCTGGGGCGACAATACCTTCGGTCAAGTCGGCTCGGACCCGGAATCGGTGGCCAACTCCGCCACCGCCGTCAAGGTGGTCGGGGTGAGCGGGGCGACCGCGATCACAGCCGGCTCGCAACACACGTGCGCGCTGCTTCCAAACAAGACCGTCTCATGCTGGGGCAATGGCCTGTGGGGTGTGCTGGGAGTCGATGACGCGAACGGCAACTCGAGCTTCACCCCGCTCGCTGTGACCGGCCTCACCAACGTGACCCAGATCGCGGCCGGGGCAAGCCACACCTGCGCGTTGAGCGAATCAGGGGGCGTCAGCTGCTGGGGAAGCAACGACTCCGGCCAGCTCGGTATCGGGACGCTCGAATGGATGCCGCTGCCGACCTCGATCGCCGGACTCACCGGGGTTGCGCAGCTCGCAGCCGGTGCGACCAACACCTGTGCGGCGATGACCGACAGATCGGTCAAGTGCTGGGGCGACAACACCTTCGGCCAGATCGGCGACGCCACCGACACGAACCGCCTCACTCCCACAGCCGTGAGCGGACTGGCCGACGCTACCTCCGTGACTGTCGGCGACAGCTTCGCCTGCGCCCGGCTGGGCGGTGGTTCGGTCAAATGCTGGGGGGTGACCGACCCTGGCAGCCAGTGGTGCGAGGTCCTCTCCGGCACGTTGAAGAACTGCTTCAGCATCGTCGAGTACGGCGACCGAAGCCTCGACCCGACGATCGACCTCGCCGTCAACCCGGCGGCCGTCTCCTACACGCCGAAGGCAATCACCGGGATCGCGGATGCCGCCCAACTGTCGGCCGGCGACAGGCACCTGTGCATTCTGCGAGTCAACAGCAGCGTCGCCTGCCTGGGACTCAACGCCTACGGCCAGCTGGGCGACAAGACAACCACGGCCACGTCCGCTCCGGTCGCCGTCGCGGGCCTCGGAGCCACGTTGCCTCCCCCGACCGTCACGGGCGGTGTTCCGGCGGCGTTCACGAAGCTCACGTCGGCGACGATCTCCTTCACCGGTGAGGCGAAGTCGACATTCACCTGCTCGCTCGACGGGGGCAAGCCCGCGACCTGCACCAGCCCGCGCAGACTCACCCTCCTCAAGGACGGCACGCACAGCCTCTCGATCGTCCAGAAGAACCAATCCGGCGTCTCGAGCACGCCGACGGTGGTCACCTGGACAGTCGACACCAAGGCACCGGCAGCGCCGACCCTCAGCGGAGCCCCAACACCGTTCACCAACCTCAAGAACGCGTCGATCGCGATCACCGGAGAGACCGACGCCATCCTCTCCTGCTCGATCAACGGCGGCCCGTTCAACCCCTGCGCCAACCCCACCACACTCAACTCACTCCCCGACGGCACTCACTCCCTCACCGCCCGACAAACCGACCGAGCCGGCAACACCAGCCCCAACGCGACTGCCAACTGGACAGTCGACACCAAGGCACCGGCAGCGCCGACCCTCAGCGGAGCCCCAACACCGTTCACCAACCTCAAGAACGCGTCGATCGCGATCACCGGAGAGACCGACGCCATCCTCTCCTGCTCGATCAACGGCGGCCCGTTCAACCCCTGCGCCAACCCCACCACACTCAACTCACTCCCCGACGGCACTCACTCCCTCACCGCCCGACAAACCGACCGAGCCGGCAACACCAGCCCCAACGCGACCGCCAAGTGGGTGGTCGACACGATCGCGCCCAGCCTGACCCGGAAGGTCGCTGGCTACATCACCCGCAGGGGGACGACCACTTCGATCGCCCTGCAGCCGGCCAAGGACCCGTCGGGGATCGCGTTCGTCGAGTATTCGACAGCGACCGCTTCGCCAGCGCCAACAGCCGAGCCGATCACCGCGAACGTCGTCAAGTATGAATCGCCCACGGTGATCAGAAAGTCCGTCGCCGTCAAGTGGCTGCGGATCCGGGACGGCGCCGGAAACACCTCCCCCTGGTACCGAGCGACCTGAGTCCCTGGCCGCAGTGGCTTCTCCCTTGTGGCAGGTGCCGTGGGGGCGTAGCATCAGACTCGATGAGAACACCGAGGCAACCGGCGGTCGCCGCCGCCACGCTCGCCTGCTTGGTCGGCATTGCTCCCTTTGGCCTTGGGACGGCAACGGCCGCGGCCAAGATCCCCGGCTGCAAAGCCAAGAGCCTCCGCTCAGCGAACCTGAGCGGCTGCGACCTGAGGAAGGTGCGCGGGCTCGTGGGGGCCAACCTCTCAGGCAAGAACCTGACGAGAGCCAACCTCTCAGGCACGAACCTCTACGGGACGAACCTCAACAGGACACGGCTGGCCGGGGCCAACCTCGTGGGAGTCCGCTCCGGGAAGGTCCGTGGGAGGCCCGCCAGTCTGCCTCGCCCGTGGCGCCTGAGGTCAGGGTTCCTCCTCGGTCCCAGGGCATCACTGTTGCGGGCGAACCTGACCGGAGCCGATCTCACCGGTCTCGACCTGACCGGAGCCAGCTTCAAGGAGGCCGACCTGACCGACGCCGACCTGAGCGATTCGGTTCTCGAGGGAGTGGCGTCGGGCGATGTTGCCGGTGAGCCCACGCTCCCGGACGCATGGGTTGTCAACAGCGGTTTCCTGATCGGCCCGCGCGCGAACCTCAAGGCTGCGGGCCTGAGCGGAGCCGACCTGAGCGGAGGAGTGTTCATGGCCGGCGCGAACCTTGCAGGCGCCGACCTGAGCGGAGCGAACCTGAGCGATGCGAAGCTGACGAACGCCAACCTCACCGGGGCAAACCTCGCCGAGGCGAAGCTGACGCTGGCGGGAATGACCCGGGCGAACCTGACGTCCGCCGACCTCAGCGGGGCCAAACTCGGCTTCACGAAGCTGCCCTACGCGAATCTGACGAAGGCCAACCTGACTGGGGCGTCGCTCAACTACACGACGATCCTCGGTGCCCGGTTCGCCCGAGCCGACCTGTCCGACGTCAAGAGCTCAAAGCTCTCGGGCGCACCGGCGAGCCTGCCGACCGGCTGGTCGGTAGTGGACGGCAAGCTCATCCAGGAGTGACTCGGTTGGCTTGGCGGATAACTCCCCGCCCCACCTGCGGCTTGGAGTGACTAAACCCGATTCACCTCAGGAGACGAACTCTGAGCCTTCGTCACGTCGGCGCAGCTTGCTTGCCGCGCTCCTGTTGATCGTTGCGGTCGGGCTGCTCTGGCTGGTCGCGGTGACAGCCGGAGACGCGCCCGGGGATCGTCGGATCGACGCTTGGGCGCAGAGGCTGTTCTACGACTGGCGGGTGGATGGCCCGCGCGACGGGGCGGCCGTCCTCACCTGGCTGGTGGACTCCCTCAAGGCGATCGGGGACCCCCTGCCGGCCGCCCTGCTGACCCTTGGCGCGGTCGCTGCCGTCGCCCTGAGGATGGGACCGAGGTACGGACTCCTCCTGCTCTCAGCTGCCACCGTCGGACTAGCGACGACCGCGATGAAGATCGTCGCGCCGCGACCCGGAGTCGCCGATGGAACACCGAGCTTCCCGAGTGGCCACACGGCCTATGCCACCGCCGTCCTCGGCACTGCCGCCGCGCTGGCCATCGAACGCGGCCATCGCCGCACAGCGGCGGCAGCGTGCGCGGCGATCTTCCTGATGGGGGCGACTCGGGTGATCGGCGGCGGCCACTGGCTGAGTGACGTGCTCGCCGGCTACGCGCTCGGCGGGGCATGGCTGCTGCTGATCCTCGCCTTCGGGATGCCGTGGGCAAGGAGAGGTGGCGACGGGGTCAAGGAGTGAACTGTCAGGATCGGGCTCGATGACCGCCAGCGGCTACTTCAACGGTCCGTGGCCAGCCGAAGACGGCGGCGCGCGGCGACTCCAAGCACCCCATGGTGAGCAGGGCCTCGGTATCGAGGCCGGCGAGTCGCTCTCCGTCTTGGCGGCACGCAGGGTCGGCGGAATCCAGATGATCGTCCGCGGCCCCGGGGACTCGATGTACGCACTGCGATCGATCCTCGGTCGCAGGGCGTTGCTCGACCCGGCGGAAACAGTGATCGAGCGGATCGACCCAATCACGCTCGAGTCTCTGGCCGAATCGCCCAGCCTGCCTGCTGGCCCCTGGTGGGCAGGAGGTCTGGCCGTCCTCGCCGACGGCGGAGTCGTCGCGATCAGCGGGCGCTGGGCCCACCGACTCGATCCCGACTCACTGCAGCCGACAGCCGCACGGGAACTCCCTGTTGACGCCCCGTACAACTCATTCGTCGCCCTCGCCGACGGGACCCTCGTGACCAAGGACTTCGACCGTTCGCTCAACCGTCCCGCGACGCTTCTCGCACTGGACCCAGTCACGCTGGAAGACCGGGCTTCCCCCCTCCGCCTGCCCGAGACCGTGATCGCGCGGCTCAGCGCCGACTCGACAGAGATCTACGCGGTCGGGGTCAACCGCGCGATGAGGATCCGCTGGGATGGAGCCGATCTCTCCCTCGACGATTGGCAGCACCACTACCGGACCGGGTCAGGCGGCGGCTACGGATGGGACCCGGTGATCGCAGCCGGGAGACTGTGGTTCCTCGATCAGGGGCGCCACCGCTTCCGCCTTTCGATGCGCGGCTCCGGACTCGACAAGGGGCCGGTCAGGCTGCACTCGATCCCACTGGACGACGCATCCGGCGCGACGTCTGTCGTGATCTGCGGCGAGCCATACGGGGCGATCACCAACCCGCCGCTGATCGACCCGGAAAGGATGATCGCCGTCGGCTACGACACGGCCAACGGCAGGATGACAGCGTTCGACATCCCCGAAACGCCATCGGCCGAACCGACGCCGAGATGGCGCAAGGCGATCGACAGCGGGCCTCACCTGTTGCGCTGGGCCGAGACCGGCGAGATGCTCGCCTGCGACCACAGGGCCCCCTGGCCGCTCGGGACGAGGTCCGGATCGCGCCTGCTCGACACCGCACTCTCCGATGCGTTGCGCCTGTCGGGAGAGCGCACTCCACACCTCGAACCGAAGCTCGCCGAGCGGCTCGCCGGCGAGGACGCCGTCGTGCTCGACATCGAGACCGGCGAGGAGAAGGGACGAGCAAGACTGCCCGTGCTTTCGCAGTCGGTGATGTTCCCGACGGCAGGGGCCAACCGAGACGCGATCCTGACGACGATGACAGCGATATTCAGGGTCGGGCCGGGCAGCCCGAAGCCGATCCAGACCTGACCTCCCGGCCAAGACCGGGAGTATTGTGGCGCCGTGGAGGAGCGGGAGCCAGTCAAGCGACCCACCGGGCCTCGCTGGGCGGCAGCGGTTGGACTGATAACGCTGCTCGCGGCCGTGCCGAGACTGATCGCGATGAGGGAGGGCCTCGCCTGGGACGAGCTCTACCTCTACTCGCTCGTTCACGACCAGGGCCTCGGGGCGATGCTCGATGCCGTCCGCGCAACCGAGAAGACGCCGCCGCTCGGGTTCGTGACGGCCTGGCTTCCGGACCGGCTGGGCGGACCACCCCAACTGATCAGGCTGCCCGCACTGATCGCCGGGCTCTCGTTGGTGCCACTGACGGCCCTGCTCGCCAGGCGAGCCTTCGGCTCAACAGCCGGATTGGCCGCCGCCGCCCTGGCGGCCGCCAGTCCGTTCCTGCTGTTCTACTCGGTCGAAGCTCGCTCCTACTCGCTCACCGCGGCCCTCGCGCTCGGATCGACCCTCCTGCTGTTGAGGGCGCTCGACAACGCCTCGAAGCGGGACTGGGTCGCCTACTCGTTGCTCGGCGCGGCGGCGTTGATGAGCCACTACACGGCCGTGTCGGTGCTCGCGGTCCAGTTCGGCTGGGCGTTGGCGACTCGCCCCGACCGACGTCGGGCCGCGCTGCTGGCGCAGGCCGCCCCGCTCCTCGCCACTCTCGCCTGGCTGCCCTCGATGGCCGATCAGGTGCGCAACTCCAGTGACGAGCTGGCCCGGCTCTCCGCCGCGGCTCCGCTCTCGCTCGACACTCTCGGCAGGCTGATCGGACGCACCCTGGTCGGCAACCCGTTCGTCGCGCTCGACCGGGTTCCGGGATCAGCGGCGCTCGTAGCGATCGCGATCGGAGCGACGATCGCCGCGGGATTCGCGCTCGCTCGCTTTGTCGAATGGTCGAGGCTCGACGAAAGGCCGAAGCCGAAAGCGGAGACGATGCTGCTTGTCCTGATCGCGGTCGCTCCGCTGGCATTGGCCCTGCTCGTCAGCCTGCAGCCGAAGCAGAGCATGCTGCTGCCGCGGAACGTCCTCGTCGGCCTGCCCGCCGCGCTCGCGCTGGTTTCGGCACTGCTGGTGAGGCCGCCGCGGCCCGCTGCCGCCGCGGCCTGCGCGCTCGTCATCGGAGGCCTCGCCGTCGGCTCCGCCGTGGCCTTGACGGAGGGGCGCCGCCCGGCATCGCGCGAGGCCGCGCTGGCCGTCTCCTCGCGCTGGAAGCCGGGAGACAGGATCCTCGATCTCTGCTGCATCGCTGGCGCACGCGGCCCGCTCGGGACGGCAGTAGCGATCAACCTGCCCGAGGACAGGAGAGCCGCGCTCTCCATCGTGACCCTTCGTGGAAACGGGATCTACGACGAGGTACTCCGTGAGCGGGGCCGCCTGTTTGTGATCGGATCAAGGATCGAAGGCAACAAGGACCTGATCCTGTTCAGCCCCCCGAAGGGATGGCCGGATGCCTACCGTCCGGTTTGGAGCAAGCGCTGGCCCGGGGTCGTCGAGACGGAGGCGATCGAGTACGTCCCCCGCTGAGTCGCGCTCAGCGGACGGAGACGGACGAGGCTGCCGCGCGGGCGCGCGCCCGCGCGGAATCGGTGTCGGGGCCAGTCGCCAGGACGACACCCATCCTCCTGCCGGGCCTCGAGTCGGGCTTGCCGAAGAGCCTCAGGTCAACCTCCGGATCGTCGGCGAGTGCTTTTGCGGCTCCTTCGATCAGGGGGTGGTCGGCTTCAGCCTCGGCGAGGACTACTGCGCTGGCGCCCGGCGCGATCAACGGGATCTCGCCTCCCGGCACCGCGAAGCCAAGGATCGCCCTGACGTGGAGCGCGAACTCCGGAAGCGCCTGGGTCGCCATCGTCACCATGCCGGTGTCGTGCGGTCGGGGCGAAACCTCGCTGAAGAGGACCTCGTCGCCGCGGATGAACAGCTCGACCCCGAAGATGCCGCGGCCACCGAGGGCGTCGGTGACGGCAGTCGCGATCTCGCGTGAGCGGACCAGCGCGGTCTCGCTCATTGCTTGCGGCTGCCATGACTCGCGGTAGTCGCCGTCGACCTGCACATGACCGATCGGCGCGCAGAACGAGGTTCCTCCGGCATGGCGGACCGTCAGCAGCGTGATCTCATAGTCGAACTCGACGAAGCCTTCGACGATCACCCTCCCTGCCCCCGTCCTCCCGGCCTCCTGAGCGTAAGCCCACGCCGCGGGGCCGCCATCGGGCTGCGAGACGACCGACTGCCCCTTCCCCGACGACGACATCACGGGCTTGACGACGCAGGGGACGCCGACTTCGGCGACGGCGGCGGCAACCTCCTCCTCGCTGTCGCAGAACCGGTAAGGCGAAGTCGGCATGCCGAGCTCCTCGGCCGCGAGACGGCGAATCCCCTCACGGTCCATGGTCAGGCGCGCTGCCCTCGCAGTCGGCACGACATGCACCCCTTCCGCCTCGAGCAGTTCGAGCTCGGCGGTGGCGATCGCCTCGATCTCAGGCACGACCAGCAGACGGGCGCACGGGCGGGCCCGCTCGGCCTCGATCAGCGCGCGGAGCTCAGCCGGGTCGGTCATGTCGATCACGGCCGAACGGTCAGCGATCCGCTGGGCGGGAGCGCCCGCGTAGCGATCGACGGCCACGACCTCGCAGCCGAGCCGCTGCGCCTCGATCACGACTTCCCGACCGAGCTCGCCCGAGCCGAGCAGGACCAGCCGAACGGCCGCCTCGCTGCCCGGGACTCCGATCGCATCACTCACCGTCGGGACAATACGCACCCCGGTCGGTCGGTTAGATTTCTGCCCATGCTCGAACCCCCGCATCTCGATTCGCTTGAGCCGTTCATCACCGTTGACGGCTCGTCGATCCGCGAGCTGGCGCATCCGTCGTGGACGGCGGCCGCAAACCAATCGCTGGCCGAGGCGACGCTCGGCCCCGGAGGCAAGACGGCCGAGCACTACCACCCGGTCGCCGAGGAGATCTACCACTTCACTTCAGGGAGCGGCAGGATGCGACTCGGCGATGAGGAGTTCGACGTGCGGGTGGGCCATGCGGTGGTGATCCCCCCGGGCGTCCCCCACAAGATTTGGAACACCGGCGAGGGTGACCTCGTCCTGCTCTGTTGTTGTGCCCCGGCGTACAGCGACGACGACGTCGTGATGACCGGCCGCTGATCCGGTTTGCGGTTGACAATCCGTCGCAATTGGCTCTAGTCTCGGTCAGCCTGCCGGAGGAGCAGGTTCGACTCAAGGGGAAGAGATGAAGAGGGTTCCGAGCAAGCTTGTCCCGTTCGCGATCGCCATGGCCGTGTTCTCGGCGTCGGCGTCGTCCGCTGTCGCGAGGACCGTTTCGAACACGAAGGACGGCAGGCCCAACATCGTCATCGTGATGACCGACGACCAGTCGGTCGAGGACTTGGACGCCAAGGGGATCGACACCGGAACGGGGCGGGCAATTGACGCCATGCCCGCAGTCGCCCAACTGCTCACCGGCAAGGGAGCACGGTTCGACAACGCGATCGACTCCTTCCCCCTTTGCTGCCCGTCCAGGGCGACGTTCATCACCGGCCAGTACGCCCACAACCACGGAGTCGGGGGCAACTTCTTCCCTTACGGCTGGTACGGGATGACGGACCGGGCCAACACCCTCCCGAAGTGGCTCAAGGACTCCGGGTACTACACGGCCGCGGTCGGCAAGTGGCTCAACGGCTACGGAGCGGGAACCTCCGCCGACAAGGACGCGCAAGGCAATCCGCTCAAGGCGGGCGGCGAAAAGCCCGCCGGTTTCGACAACTGGAACGGCGCGGTCGACGTCTCCGCCTACGACTACTTCAATCTCGCCCTCAACCAGAACGGAACCGTGAAGTACTGGGGCGACAAGAATTACGCCAAGGCGCTCAACGACTTCGCCCGCATCCAGGTGATGGGTCCGGCCGCCAAGAGCATCTTCACCGTGCTTGAGCGGGCGGCCGATCTCTTCGGCAACACCAATCCCTCGGCGTCGCTCAGCGAGAAGCTCGGCGCCTTGGGGAAGGCGGCGGCCGATCCGACCACCTACGGAGCAGTGCCCAAGCCCGGTTGTGACAGCACCACCAATCGCTACAACCTCACCAAGAGCTGCTATTCGCCCGACGTCACGGCGGCGATCTCAGACTCGATCATCAAGTCGCAGAAGAGCTCGAAGAAGCCCTTCTTCCTCTGGTGGTCGCCGGCCTCCCCGCACAGGGAGGACGTCAACGGCGGGATCCGCAACGGCCTCCGAGGGGGAGTCCGCTACAAGGCGCTTCCGGGCAATCCAAAGAAGGAAGACGTCCAGCCGTCAAAGATCGTCCCCGACCCGCGGCCGGCTCCCCGCTACGCGAAGGCCAAGTTCGACTGGACCAAGATCACCTCCAAGCCGTCGTTCGACGCTGCGCCAACCGACAAACCGGCCAGCCAGCGCGAGAACCCCGTGTTGAAGAAGCCCCTTTCCGCTCTCGACCGACAGCGCCTCGAAGCCAACTACAACGGCCGACTCGCCTCGCTGAAGGCCGTCGACGATGGCTTCAAGAAGATCTACGACACCCTCAAAGCGACCAAGCAGCTCGACAACACGCTCTTCGTCTTCACCTCGGACAACGGCTGGTTGAATGGCGAGCACAGGGTCCCCGGGGACAAGTTCCTTCCCTACGAGGAGTCGATCCGGGTGCCGCTGATCATGCGTGGCCCCGGGATCCCCGCCGGGCGCAGGGTCAGCAACCTCGTGACCAACGTCGACTTTGCGTCGACGATCCTCGAGGTGGCCAAGGCGACGGCGACGGCGGGACGCGTCCAGGACGGCATCTCGCTGCTCGGGCTCGCCAAGGGCACAGCGAACCCGCTGCCGAGGGCCATCGCGCTCGAGGCGAATGCGCCTCTGTTCGCCGATGCCTCGATGCCGCAGCAGTGGGACCATCCCTACCGCGGGGTCAGGACCGATCGCTGGAAGTACGTGATCTGGTGTGAGAAGAACAACCCGGAAGCGAAGGACGCCCAGACCTGCACGCCCAACGGTGACAAGGAGCTCTACGACCTCCAAGCCGACCGGTACGAACTGAACAACCTCGCCGACAACCCGGCCTACGCCGTGATTCAAGCCGCCCTTCAGGCGAAGCTCGACACTCTCAAGGCGTGCTCCGGGCTGGGCTGTCGGATACCGCAGTGAGCGAAGTTGGGGTCGGGGCCGGATCGCGGACCCGACCCCAACCGGTCGCCCGGTGCCAGGCGATCAGGATGTTTGTGGCGAACTGGCGAAGTCTTTACCTGCGACCGGTAACCTCGTTCCGGTGATCGTCCCTCGCGTCAGAATGATCTTGCTCGCTGGCATCGTCTCGGTGGCCGTGGGTGCTGCGCTGCCGACAGCGGCCAGCGCCGGGTTCCAGCTTGGGATCGACGGGTCGGGGCTGAACCTTGGCCTCAGCAACACGAGTAGTTCCGAGACGCTGGTAACGGCAACCGGTTCCTCAGTCTTCAGACGCTTCGTGTACTGGAGCCAAGTCGCTCCGCAGCGGCCGGGCAATCCGACCGATCCGTCGGACCCGGCCTACAAGTGGGCGGCGCCGGATCAACTAGCCAGAATTGCGGCGGGAGCTGGCACCTCCGCCATGTTTGCAATGTACTCGGCACCGAGCTGGGCGGAAGGAGCAAACCGGCCGACGACGGGCTACGGGCGACTGATGAATGAGCCCCCCTATCCCGGGTCTTGGAGACCAAACCCCGTTGAACTCGGGTACTTCGCGCAGGCTTTGGCGAAACGCTACGACGGGAACACGCCAGACCCGCTGTTCCCCGGACGGAAGTTACCGGCCGTCAACCTGTTTGAGGCTTGGAACGAGCCGAACTACAAGATGTTCTTGGCGCCGCAGTGCACCAAGGGGACCATGATCGCAGGAAACATCTGTACCAGCGGCGGAAAGCTTGCGGCGCCGGAGCACTACCGACTGATGCTCAATGAATTCTTCAAAGGAGTCAAGAATTCCCAGCCGTCTGCCGTCGTCATCGGCGGTGCTCTTGGCCCTTACGGGAACAGCTCACAGGGCTACGAGATCGACCCGCAGGTCTTCGCCAGGAGCCTCCTCTGCTTGGGTGGAAGCGCTGCTGCTCCATCTCCGCTTCCCGCGCGATCGTGTCCAGTCAAGGTGAATCTCGATGGACTTTCCTTCCATCCCTACACGCTCACTGGGACACCTACTACGAAGGCCTCATCGCCCAACGGTGGCGCGCTCGGTAACGCGCCTGATCTGCGTCGGGCGCTCGACCGCGCTGCCTCGACCGGCTCGGTTCTTCCTGCCGGCAGGAAGGTCCTATGGGAGACCGAGACGGGATGGATGACCTGCCCGCCCTGCAGGTCGACAGTGAACGCGGGACAAGCAATTGGAGTAGCTCCTGATGTAGCCGCCCGTTACACGGCAGAGATGATCTACCGAGCTTGGTCGTGGGGGGTCGATGGACTGGTCTGGTACGGAATCCTCGACAGTCCAACGTGGCCGGCTGGACTCAATTATCGCTGCGCGCTTTCCGCGACGACGCGATTCGAATTCTGCCCGGCAGCGGGTCAGTCTGACGCGGTCGCGAAGCCCTCCCTGGCTGCCTTCCGCTTCCCGCTCTTCTCCGCGAAGACCTCCTCCACCATGGCGTTTTCCTGGGTCCTGAGTCCGTGCAAGGTCCCCGGCTCTACTGTCAGGTTAGAGGTCCTCAGCAGCAGAACGAAGAAGTGGAGCGCGCTCAACGTTCCCGGCCCTGTCGACCCGAAAACCAAGAGGCCGACTTCAATTCCGCTGACCCTGACTTTGCCAGCCGGCACCGACGGCACAGCGAAGAGCGCCGCGTGGACGATCCCGACTTACACGACCTCGATCCGCGCCACGGCGAGTGGAACAGGCTGCAGCACCGAGACCAGCATCGCCATGCCGATCGCCTCCAAGTGAGCGACGACAAGTTCGAACTCGGAGCCGAGATCGACACCGACGGCTCCTTCCGCCGTCAGGAGAACATCTTCCGCTCAGCCGTCACAGTTGACGGCAGCAGCCCTTTCCCGGCCGAGGCAGGCCGCTACCACCTCTACATCTCCTGGGCCTGCCCGTGGGCCCACAGGGCTGCAATCGCCCGACAGCTGAAGGGCCTCGACGGAGTCGTGTCGATGTCGGCGGTGGATCCGATCCGCGACGCGCGCGGCTGGGCGTTCACCGGCGGCGAGTACACCGACCCGGTCAACGGCTTCGAGTTCCTCAAGGAGGCCTACCTCGAGGCCGAACCCGCCTTCGACCAACGCGTCACCGTCCCCGTCCTTTGGGACAAGGAGAGCGGCACGATCGTCAACAACGAATCGAGCGAGCTGCTGAGGATCTTCGACTCCGGATTCGGCGACCTGGCGAATGACTCCATGACCCTCTACCCGGAACAGTGGCGAAGCGAGATCGACTCGATCAACCAAGTGGTCTACGACCGGGTCAACAACGGCGTGTACAAGGCCGGCTTCGCGACAACACAGTCGGCCTACGAGACAGCAGTCGAACCCCTTTTCGCGACACTCGACGAGCTCGATTCACGGCTATCGGGGCAACGGTGGCTCGTCGGCAGCGAGTCCCCGACCGAGGCCGACTGGCGGCTCTTCACGACCCTCGTCCGCTTCGATGCCGTCTACGTCGGCCACTTCAAGTGCAACATCAGGAGGATCGCCGACTACCCCTCGCTCTCGGGCTACCTGCGCGACCTCTACAGGCAGCCCGGAATCGCGGAGACCGTCCGGATCGATGAGATCAAGGCGCACTATTACGCGACCCATCCGATGATCAACCCCACGGGGATCATCCCGTCCGGCCCGGAACTCGACCTCGATTCCGATCCGGGTCGTGAGCACCTCGTCTGAAAAATCGCCCTTTTGGCGCTTGAGAGCGCCCTCAGGCCGCTACCCTGAAGGCCAGGCCGGAGTCCCTCCCACCTCGACCGAAACGGTGACATCGTGACCAACTTCCTCCGCACAACTTCAACGAAGAGTCTGATCGCAGCCGGACTGGCCTCGGTCGGATTGTTTGCCGGAGGCGCCATGGTCGCCACCGGTGCCGGCTCGAACGACGCCACGCCCGCTCCGAAGCCGCTCGCCAAGGCAGTCGCCGACTCGCTTGGTTCGGATGTCGCATTCGAGGGAGTCTCGGCGCGGGTCAAGTTCACCAATCGCCTGCTCGACTCCTCCGGGATCACGTCCGGCACCGACCCGGTGATGGGCGGCGGCAGCGGGCGCTTCTGGGCCGACCCGGACGGACGCTTCAGGATCGAGCTGCAGTCCGACGGCGGTGGCGGTGACGCCCAGATCGTCTCGGACGGCAAGCAGGTCTGGGTGAACTACGCGATGGCGGGAGCGTGGAAGGCCACCCTGCCCAGCGAGGAGAGCTCGAAGAAGTACAAGGACTCGGAGTGGCCCCCTTCGGTCAAGGCCGTCGCCCGCGCCATCGAGGCCATCAGCGGTGACGCCACCGTTTCGGGAGCGACCCCGGACAACATCGGTGGCCGCCCTGCCTACACGGTCGAGATCTCACCCAAGGACACCAGCGGCCTGTTCGCCGGGGGCAAGGTCTCGTGGGATGCCGAGAACGGAGCGCCGCTCGCGGTCTCGATCCTCGCCAAGGGCGATTCGACGCCAGTGCTCGACATGCGGGCGACCGAGGTCACCTTCGGGCCGGTTGACGCGTCCGTCTTCGATGCCGCACCGCCTGCCGGAGCCAAGGTCGTCGACCTCGAGGCAGCCAAGGCCGAACTGAAGAAGGAAAAGGCCGCCTCGAAGGGCAGGTCGGACAAGCCGGTCACGGGCCGCGAGGCGGTCCAGGCGAAGCTCAGCTTCGACCTCGTCGCCCCGGCGACACTCGCCGGACGCAAGCTCGAGCGGGTCATGCTCGTCGGCGAAGGCAAGAAGGCCGGAGCCGCACTCGCTTACGGGTCAGGCATGGATGCCCTGCTCGTCGTCCAGATGCCGGATTCCGGCAAGAAGGTCGGTACCGGCGGTGACTGGAGCGAAGAGGGGATCTCGCTGCCGACCGAGAAGATCGGTTCGGTCGAGGCCCTCAAGCTCGGAACCCCCCTCGGGTCGGCAGTGTCGTTCGTCCGGGACGGGGTCAGGTTCACTGTCGCCGGCTCGGTCAAGGCCGACACGACCGCCTTGGCGGCGAGCCAGCTCTAAGCCGGGATGGACCAGTCCATCCCGGTCTCCGTCCGGGGACTGACCAAGCAGTACGGCGAGATCCGGGCAGTTGACGACGTCGACCTGACCGTTGAGGCAGGTGACGTCTTCGGCTACCTGGGTCCGAACGGCGCCGGGAAGACGACCTCGATGCGGATGATGCTCGGGCTGATCAGGCCGACCGCCGGCTCGGTGAGGGTCTTCGGCCGCGATCCGCAACAGTCGGTCTCAGCTCTCGAGGGGGTCGCGGGCTTCGTCGAGGCGCCACGCTTCTACCCGTACCTCGACGGTCGCACCAACCTCAGGCTGTTGGCCTCCCTCGATGGGCGTGATGCCCGTTCGCTGGTCGAGGAGGTGCTCGAGGTGGTCGAGCTGCGCGACAGAGGGCGCGACAAGGTCGGCGGCTATTCGCACGGGATGAGGCAGAGGCTCGGGATCGCCGCCGCCCTGCTCAGGCAACCGAAGCTGCTGATGCTCGACGAGCCCGCAACGGGCCTCGACCCAGCCGGGATGCGAGACATGCGCAAACTCGTTCGCAGGCTGGCCGACGACGGCATGACCGTGATCCTCTCCAGCCACCTGATGGCCGAAGTCGAGGAGCTCTGCGATCGGGTGGCGATCATCCGAACGGGGAAGATCGTCTACGAGGGAAGGCTCGACGAGCTCCGACGGGCGGCGGGGCTCTCGTACACGCTCCGCACGACCGACGACCCGAAGGCCCGCTCGGTCCTCGGGTCGGCGGCGGGGATCGAAGCCGCAGCCGACGGGCCCCAGGGCGAACTGCGCTTCCACCCCGAGGACGAATCCGCTGTGGCAGGGCTGTCATCGGCACTCGTCGAGTCCGGGATGGGGATCGTCGAACTCTCGCCTCGATCCGCAAGCCTCGAGGACCTCTTCTTCGACCTGACGGAGGGGGCCGACGCCGAGGCATCGGCAGCACGGCTCGACAAGGGGATCGAAGCAGTCGAGGGCGGCCAGTGAAACGCCCATCCACCCTCGCCGTCTATCGATGGGAAATCCGCAAGCTCCGCTCCCAGAAGCGCACCTACCTGGGCCTCGGCGCGGCAGTCGTCGTGCCCCTGATCTTCTCGACCGCGGTGGCCCTGCAGCCCGGCGGCCCCGAGGACGTGCCGTTCGGTCGCTACATCCAGGACACGGGCCTTGCGATCCCGCTGGTGATGCTGCTCTTCGGCTCGATCTGGCTGTTCCCTCTGATAACCGCCCTCGTCTCAGGCGACATCGTCGCCGCCGAGGATCAGAACGGGACCCTCAAGACGATCCTGACCCGCTCGGTCGAGCGCAGCCAGATCTACACGGCCAAAGCCCTCGCCGCGTTCTCCTACGCGATCCTCGCAATCGTGCTGACCGGAGCTACGGCGGTGACCTCGGGCATCATCGTCTCCGGCTTCAATCCGGTGACGAGCCTCTCGGGTCAGCTGATCCAACCCGGGGAGGCACTCGGGCTGGTGGCGGTAAGCCACGCCGTGTACCTGATGCCGATCCTCGCCGTCGCAAGCTTCGCACTCCTGCTCTCGACCGTCACCCGCAACAGCGCAGCAGCAGTAGTCGGCACCCTGATGTTCAGCCTGCTGCTGCAGCTGATCACGATCGTCCCTGGCCTCGAGGGACTGAAGCCCTACCTGCTGAGCACACAGTTCAATGCCTGGCAGGGGCTGCTGCGGAGCCCTGCCGACTGGGATCCGATCATCAGGGCGAGCTGGGTCTGTGCTCTCTACGCGATCCCGTCACTGCTGGTCGGATTGACCGTCTTCATCCGGCGGGATGTCACCGGAGGGTGATTCCCGGAGGACCGCCCAAATGGCGGTCAGCACCGCCACGAAGTAGCCGACGAACGGGAGCCACATGAACGGCGAGGCCGAGCCGGCGATCGGGATCATCAGCCCTCCCAGTTCCTGAGCGGACCCTCGTAGTGGGTCGGGTTGTCGGGGCAGGCACGCACGTCACACTCCGCGGCGACTGCGATCACGTTCGCGAAACAGAGCACGAGACCGGCGACTGCGGCGAACCGACCGGCGATGCGGGCAAGCGAAGGCGGATCGCCCTGCTGCTCGTCGAACTGCCTCTGGAAGCAGAGCACCGCCCCGATCGCCAAGAGCAGCACGCAGAAGACGATGAAGGCCCAAGTGTAGAGGTGGAACCCGAACACCGCCGAGCCGTAGGAACCCGTACCCGGGACGACGTGCAGGGCCACTTGCCTGAGGGAGATCGCGCCGCCGAGCACGGCTCCGAGGATCGCGATTCCGTAGTGCAGCGGCCGGGGCCGCCAGAGGGCGTTGAGAGTCAGGCCGAAGGCCGCGCCGAGCATCCCGAGGCGGATCAGCAGGCAGAGCGGGCAAGGGAGTTCGCTGTCCGCGAATTGGATGAAGAAGGCGCCGGCGACGACTCCGTAGAGGACGGTCGCCGCAACGGCGTTGAGCACCTGCATGACCGATCGGGTGGTCCACCCCGTCACAGGTCGAGCTCGATCCTGTCGGTCAGGTGATAGCGGAACATCAGCGCGGTCAGCAACAGGCCGACAAGGCCGACCACGAGCGCCGGCCTGACCCGCCCGATCAGGGCAAGCAGAAAGGCGACCCCGAAGGCGAGGAAGACCAGTGACACTTCAGGCCCTGCTCGACGGGCGTTGGGCAGCGATGCTCATCGGGGCAAAAGCTATGCGGCGATGGGGACGGGACCGGCCCGTCGAGCGTGCGGCTGGCATATTCCGCTGATGGAAGCGGGCGAGCGATCTGATCCCCACCCCGCAGTGGCCGCCTGGCTCCAAATGCTCGAGGGGAACTGGGGGCCGATCTCCAGGCGCGAGAGCGCCGGGGCGACAGCAGCGGCGATCGCCACCCGCCACGGCGATGCCGGAAAGGCATTCGCCCGGCTCGTGGAGGCTCCCGACAGCAACCGGGAGGACCTCTTCCGGGCGAAGAACGCGACCCTCGCCCTGAGCATCGACTCGTCGCTCGCCTGGTCGTCGGATCTCTACCGCCTCCAACTCGACCGGCTGGCGCGGGTGATCGAGCGCATGCAACCGCGGTCGGTGATCGACGTCGGCTGCGAGCAGGGACTCGTGACCTGCTTCATCGCCTCGATCTCGCCGGCCTCCCGCGTGGTCGGGCTGGACATCCGCCCAGAGGCGCTCGAACGGGCCCGGGATCTCGCCGGCGCGCTGGCGATCGGGAATGTCGAGTTCGGCCAATGCGACCTGACCACCGGCAGGACCGACCACAGCGGAGCCGACCTCACAGTCACGTCGAGAGCCGTCCTCGGCGAGGCGATCGCCCCGGCCGACGACCGCCCGCCGGAAGTTCTGCCGGGCGAGATCCCCGCGGAGCCGCAGTGGCGGGAATCGGCCGACATCGCAGCCGGGACTCTCGCCCGGATCACCACACCGGGCGGGATGCTCATATCGATCGAGCGAAGCGGCACCTCCGGGATAGTTCGCTGGGCGTCGGCCCTGGGGGCGGCCGGGTTCTCGATCGACGGGCGAGTCGAGACTCTCGCAACGGACGAGCCGGGCAACCCGGGTGAACGGTTCCGGCTGCTTTCGGCTCGGCTCGGCGAGGGGCCGGCTACCCCGCTCTCTCCGTCACTGCTGCTTGGGGCTCCCGCAGAGGCCCCGGAGGGCGTGACGCTCCACGGCGATCAAGCCGAACGACTGGCACTCGCCGCCCGGCCGATCGGGTCGGTCGAAGCGTGGGAGTGGCCGAACAGCTCAGGTGATCGCGAACGACTCGAACTCGCGGAGCTCGCGGATGGCGGACTGCTCGAGCTGCGCTGCTCCACCAACGGAGAACGGAGCACCCAGCTTCACGGAGCGCAGGCCGCAGGCCGGGTGAGGCTTGCCCGCGAACGCGAGCTGGCGGCCCTGGCCGACGGTGAGCCACCGCCGGCCGAGCCGCTGCTCGGGAGCTTTCCCCCGGCTAGTTGACGACCCTGAACGCGCCGCGCATGAACGGGTGCACGCGGCAGAAGTAGGTGTAGGTCCCCGCGTTGAGGTTCGACGGGGTCTTCCAGGTCCGCCGGTTCGCGGCAGCTGTGCCCAACAGCCCGCTCCGGGAGAGCAGTGGGGCGAAGCCG
This sequence comes from Actinomycetes bacterium, assembly GCA_037131165.1. Taxonomy (GTDB): domain Bacteria; phylum Actinomycetota; class Thermoleophilia; order Solirubrobacterales; family Solirubrobacteraceae; genus WLNJ01. The sequence continues at coordinate 63,098 of JBAXRO010000002.1, forward strand.
AGCTGGCCGGAATCGAAGGTCTTGGGCCCGTCGGCGAGCGGGTAGGAGAGCCCGGTGTTCTTGTTACACGGTGCCTTGCAGTCGGTGAGCGAGTGGTAGATCGACTTGTACTGCGCATTGTCGGTGGCAGTGACGTCCGGCGCGTCGAGGTTGACGAAGGTCAGCTGCCTGCCCTTCTTGACCACCGGTGGGCGCGCCTTCGTACCGGAAAGGCTCAGGTCGCCGTACTGGTAGACGAAGTCCTTGATCTTGACCGTGCTGCCGCTCGGGGTGACTCCCTTCGGCAGCCTGGTCGGGTCATTGAGGGTCCGATAGGTGCCGCCGTAGTGCTTGTTCTCCGGGTACGAACCGTGGGTCGGAGTGCCCTTGTCCCAAGCGATCGAATCGGTGAACGGGTCTGCTCCGACGGTGCTGTCGAGGGCCGTCCAAACGACCATGATCCCCATCGACTCGTACCAGTCGGACTTCCTTGTCTCGTAGGTCGCGCTGATCCTGAGCTTGTCGCCCGGCTTGACCTGAACGCGCCAATCCTCGGGCGTGGCCTCCATCGCCATGTCCCATGAGATCGGGCCAGCTGGATCCCAATAGACGGCATTTGAGCGGAACGCCCTGGCGCTGTCGGTGAGAGTGCCCGGCTGCGGGCTGGCGCTCCCGTCCGCTCCGGTCCGCTGGACCTGCAGGTCGGTGTAGAGACCGCCGGGGTGAACGTGGCCGGCCGTGCCGAGCAGGGTCAGGTTGCGATCGGCGACGTAGACGTTGCGCCGTGGTCCCGACCCGTATGGGTTGGTGAACTGATCCGGGTAGGTCACGGTGCCGTTGAAGCCCATGCCACGGAAGGTGTCGAAGACCGGGTATCCGGAGCCGCGCTGGACATCGAGCCAGAGCGGGTAGGCAGGCTTGAGCGATCGACCGAGATCGGAATCCATCGAGACCCAGTCGAGGTCGTAAACGATCTTGCCCCTGATGGTCGCCGGCGTGAGGTTGTGGATCATGTCGTTGACGTTCCAGACCTGGTCGGAGTAGACCGGGTAGCCGTAGCCGTCGGGCACCATCGAGATCGTCTTCTCCTCGCCGGCACCGAACGGCAGGTTGAACCCCTGAGGCCGGCCGCTGTTGCGTGGGTCGCTGACGAACCAGACCATGTGGTGCAGGTGGATGATGTCCGTCCTCGGAACCCGGTCGTTGGCGGGGTTGCTGTCCGAGTCGGCGAGGACGAGGTTCGGCTGCATCCGCTTGAGGTAGACGTTGCCCGGGGGCTTGGGCAGGGGGCCTGTCAGCTTGTTGATGTTCGCCCCGGGATGGATCGTGATCGGCACCTCGTAGCGAGTCCGCGTGTAGCCCGGCCGGGGAGGCTCCTGCGCGGGCATCGGGGTGGAGCTCGAAACCGCGGCGGCGGCCGCAGCCTTCTTCGCGGCTGCCGAGCCACTCGCGGCCGAAGCCGTCGACGCCGGGCCAATGATCATCGCCACCGCCGTCACGGCGACCAGCGACCGCCCGAGTTGCGTGCTGCTCCGTCGCATTCTCTCCCCCCTTCTTGGTCGCGGCAAGAACGCCACCCTCTCCTGCCCGGATCGTACCGGGAACGAGCCGGTACGCACCAGTTACGGTGCCCCCCCGGAGCGCTGACCGGCCAACTCCGCTTCCGGCGTGGAATCACCCCCGCCCGTGGCACAATCGCCACTCCATGTTCGACCTGATCAAGGCCGCGATCCCCTTCTTCATTGCACTGATGATCCTCGAGGTCATCGCCTACCGGTTCGACCACGAGGACGACAGGCCGGGCTACGACACCCGCGACACGGCGACCTCGCTGACGATGGGCTTCGGCAATGTGGTGATCAACCTGTTCTGGAAGGTCGCGCTGGTCGCGATCCTCGCAGTCGCCTACGAGGCGAGTCCGCTGAGGATCCCGATGGATCAACCGTGGGCGTGGGTACTGCTGCTGCTGGCAGACGACCTCTGCTTCTACGTATGGCACCGCTGCAGCCACCAGATCCGGGTCATGTGGGCGGCGCACGTAATCCACCATTCGAGCCAGCACTTCAACCTCTCGACTGCTCTCCGACAGGACTGGACGCCGATGTTCAGCCTGCCTTTCTTCATCCCGCTGGCGGTCGTCGGCTTCCCGCCGTGGGCGATCATCCTGATGCAGGCGATATCGCTCGTCTACCAGTTCGGCCTCCACACCGAGAAGATCGGGAAGCTGCCGAGGCCGATCGAGTTCGTCTTCAATACCCCATCCCACCACCGGGTCCACCACGGTGCCAACCATGGCTACCTGGATCGCAACTACGGCGGTGTGCTGATCATCTGGGACAGGATCTTCGGGACCTTCAGGGAGGAGGACGACAGGGTCGTCTACGGGTTGACGAAGAACGTCGACTCCTTCAACCCGTTGAGGGTCGCCACCCACGAGTGGAGCGACATGATCGCCGACGTCCGCTCCGCTCCCAACCTCAGGACCCGCCTCGGCCACGTCTTCCGCGGGCCGGGCTGGCAACCGACGGACCGCTCCCGGGACTGACTCAGGCGGCCTTGGCAGGCCGGGTCTTGGCATTGGCCTTCGAGGCCTTGGCCGCACCCGGCTTCCTGCGCTTCGCTCTGACGGGGGGATTGTCGAGGAACAAGTCGACCTTCTCCCATGTCGTTGTCCGCGCCGAGCGCCCGGTCAGCACGCCGAGGTGCCCACCCGGAGCCTTCTCGAGCTTGACTCCGGCCGAACCCTTGAGCAAGCCGCCGACATGGTGCACCGAGGCCATCGGTGCGATCCCGTCCCCTGTCCCGGCGATTGAGAGGACCGGCTGGCGGACGTTCCCGAGGTCGATCTTCCGCCCATCCACGTCGAGGAATCCCGAGGCGAGGTCGTTGGTCCGGAAGAACCGGTGGTACAGCTGACCGAACGTCCGGCCCGGGTAGGCGAGCATCCCGTCCATGAAGCGGTCGACGGCCTCGAGCTGTGAGAGGAAATCACGGTCGTCGAGGTTCTGGAGGATCGCGAGCGGCTTCGTCAGGTACTTGTCGAAACCGGCCAACTGGTAGGCCCGCTTGACGATCGGTGCCGGCGCACCGCCGAGCGTCCTGTAGATCGCGGTCGGCGCCGCACCGCCGGCGACATTGGCGATCGGGCGCAGCGGGGCGATCAGCGGAACCTGCGTGAAGTCGAACGGACTCGCGACCGTCGCGATCGCCCTGACCGGCAGGTCCTGGCGGTCGGCGACTGCGAGCATCGCCATGATCCCGCCGAGGCACCAGCCAAGGATGTCCACGGACTCGGCACCGGAGTCGGCCGCAACCGCCTCGACAGCCTTCGGGATCACCTCTTCGAACCAATGCTCCAACCCGAGGTCCCTGTCGGCGAAGAGGATCGATCCGTAATCGACCATGTAGACGGCCCGTCCCTGAGTCAACTCATGCTCGATCAGCGAGCAGCCGCGACGCAGGTCAAAGCAGAGAGCAGGAGCAGCCAGCGGCGGCACCATCAGGAGCGGCGTTCCCTTGGGCGGGCCGGGAGTGATCGGGTGGTAACGGAAGACCGTCCGCTGCGGGCCCTCGTCGATGATCGCCCTGGGCATCTCTCTGAGGTCGGCCAAGCCACCGCGGGAGAGCCGATCGAAGACGTTGGCGGCGGCCGAGCTCGCCTCTGTCGGTGTCGGGGGAATCCTCATCTCAAAGGGTTCGGTTCAGCTGCTTCCGTGGATTTTGATCCAAGCAGGTGGGTCGGGCCGGTGGCGTCGCTGAGAGCCCGGGATCAGGCGGCCCGAAGGCCGACCCGCAGCCCGATGAAGTCGAACAACACCGAGGAGAACCGCTCCGGCTCCTCGAGCTGCGGGCAGTGGCCGCAGCCCTCCAGCAGCTCGAGCCGGGAATCGGAAACGGCTGCGAGCAGCTTGTCGGCTCCCGCCGGGTAGACCATCCGGTCCTCGCTGCCCCAGACGAGCAGGACGCGGGAGGCGATCCGCTCGAGCTCGAACGGATCCCGCAGCTCGGGCAGCAGCCGCCTGCCGTTCTCGAGCAGGCCGACGACTCTCTCGCGGCTTTGGAAATGGCGGCTGAAGTTCCTGACCACTCTCGGTTCGATCCGATCGGGATCGGCGAACGCGAGAGTCGAGTAAACGCGCCCCACTCCGGCCCTGAGGGCGGCCGGGGGCAACGGGACCGGAAGCGAAAGCACCCGCCTGAGGATCGGATCACGCTCAATGATCGAGAGCCAGCGAGGCATCTCGAGGCCGGCGGGAGCAACGGCGACCACCCCGCCAAGATCGTGGCGGCGCTCCGCGAGACGCAGCGAGACGCATCCGCCGAGCGAGTTCCCGACGAAGATCGCCCCGGGCCCGGCAGCGTCGGCGACGGCATCGATGAACGAGTCGAGCTGCGGCAGGATCGGCGAATCCTCGAGCGGCGACGCCTTGCCGTAGCCGGGCATGTCGACCGCGATCGCAGCCCTGTCGGCCCGCCCGAGGGCGGCGAGCGTGTGGCGCCAAGTGTCAGCCGAATCAGACCAGCCGTGGACGAGGACCACGGGCGGGCCGTTCCCTTCGAGCTCGAGAACTCGAGTCGATCGGCCGCCGAACTCGGCCTCGTGTTCGAACAGTGGCTGCATCTCTCTCCCTTCAACACCGCGCTTACGGCAGTGTTGCGTCCGTCACACTACTCCCACCGCCGGGGAACGGCGCCGCCGCCCGCGGGCAAGCGCCCGTCGGCGACCCCGGCGCCCGTCCGCAACGGCCATTACCGTCGGTCCACGATGGCTGTCAAGGACATGAAGGGCGGAGAGAAGTTCGAGGGCGTACTGATCGTCCGCTCGGCCCAACAGCGCGAGACCAAGGCCGGAAAGCCGTTCATCAAGGTCGAGCTCGCCGACAGCAGCGGAACGATCCCCACCAACATCTGGGACAGCACCGAGTCCGACATCGCTCTCTTCTCGGCCGGCAAGGCGATCAAGCTCTCGGCAACCATCGAGGAACACGAACGCTGGGGTCGCTCCCTGAAGCTCCACGACGCCGACGAGGCCGAGGATGGCTCATACGACCCCGCGGACCTGTTCGACGGCCCGCCCACTCCCCTCGCCGAGATGGAATCCCAGTTGCGCGAGCTGATCGAGAGCGTCCAGCAGCCCCACCTGGCGAAGCTGCTCGACCTGATCATCGGCCCCGACGCGCCGACGTGGCCCGTCTATCGGGATGCCCCCGCGGCCAAGCGCTTTCATCAGGCCTACAAGCACGGCCTGCTGGAGCACAGCCTCACGGTCGCCCAATCGGTTGCCGGAATCGCCGGCAACTTCCCCGGGATCGACCGAGACCTTGCGGTGACAGGTGCGCTGATCCACGACATCGGCAAGCTCGACGCCTACACGACCGACCCTGCCGCGATCGATTTCACCGACGACGGCAGATTGCAGGGCGAGATCCCACTCGGGTACTTCCGGGTCAAGACCCTCGCAGCGACGATCGACGGCTTCCCCGAGGACCTCGAGCGCGGCATCTGCCACATCATCCTCAGTCACCACGGCAGGCTCGAGCACGGAAGTCCCGTAGTGCCGCAGACCCGCGAGGCGACGCTCGTTCACATGATCGACCACCTCGGCGGGCAACTCGGGAGCTTCGACCGGTTGGAGAAGTCCCTCGCTCCCGGCGAGAAGTGGTCCGGCTACGACACCGCGATCGGCGGCGGCGCCTGGTTCCCCCTCACAGGGGGCGGGTGAGCTCAAGCCCGGCGAAACAGGCCGAAACAAGGCCGAAACGCCAAGAAAGTGCGGAACTAGCGGGGTATCGGCGGCCTCGCGAAATCATCGTCTGACGCGCTCTGTCTATGCTCGGCGGGTGGCGAAGGACACAGAGAAGCTGATCCGTCAGCTGTCGCTCATCAGCTACCTGATGGCAGAGCGGCGGCCCGTAACGGCCATGGAAATCCGCCGTGACGTCGAGGGATACAGCGCGATGAACGAGGACGCGTTCGCGAGGCGTTTCTACGCCGACCGGTCCGAGCTCGAGGCGTTGGGAATCAGGCTCACGATCGAACGTCCGGCCGACGGCCAGGTCGAACAGGAGAACTACTCGCTGCCCCCGGAGGACTTCTACCTGCCGCCGGTCGAGTTCAGCGACGGCGAGCTGGCAGCCCTGCAGACCGCACTCTCCCTGCTCGATGGCGAGTTTGCCTACGCCGAGCCGCTGAGGCTGGCGCTGCAGCAACTCTCGTGGGGCCGGCCACGCCCCGACCGCCGCCCCGACCAGTCATCCGTCGCCCTGGGCATCACGGCCGCCGCCGGTGGCCACGAGCTCTCCCAGCGCCTCGCGAAGATCGAGACCGCGATCTTCCGCCGCAAGACGATCACGTTCGACTACTACACGATCGAGCGCGACAAGCAGGGATCACGGACCGTCGATCCGTACCTGTTGCTGTTCCAGGGAGGCCAGTTCCACCTGATCGGGCATTCCCACGAGCGCGACGCGATCAGGGTTTTCCGGCTCTCGCGGATGAGCGGCAAGGTGGCCTACGCGACGAAGGCCGAGCACGACTTCCAGCGCCCGAGCGACTTCGACCCGAGGCTCTACGCAAAGCGGGCGCTCTGGCAGTTCGGGGACATCGAGGGAACGGCCAAGATCGAACTGAGCGACCGGATCGCCTGGCAAGTCGAACGCAACTTCGGCCACACCGGGACGATCGAGCCGGGCAAGAGCGGCAAGACCATCTTCAGCTCCGATTACGCGCAGGGCCGGGCGCTCGTCTCCTGGACCCTCGGACTTGGAGCCAACGCGCGGATACTCGAGCCGAAGGAACTGGTCGATGAGTACGAACAGAGGCTGAAGCTCGTTCAGGACCGCCACCGCGGGGAAGCAAAGCTCGCCAACCGCAGGCGCGGGCCGGTCAAGCAGCACCAAGCCGAGCAGCGTGAGCCCGACGAGGACCGCGAACAGGCGGCGATCCGCCCCGAGCGGTTCGCCCGCCTCGTGACCCTCGCCTCGATCCTGATCGAGGCCGGCCGCGCCGGTGACCGCCTCAATGTCATCGAACTTCAGGAGCGCCTCCAGGTAACGGAAGAGGAGCTCACCGAGGACATCGGCGTCCTCAACATCGTCAACTTCGGAGCGGGCTCCTACGTCCTCTACGCGGAGATCGACGGCGGCGAGGTCTCGGTCGACCCAGAGCCGTACGGCGATTCGTTCGCCCGGCCGGCGAGGCTCCTGCCGGTCGAGGCGAAGGCGCTCGTAGCCGCGATCGACCTGCTCGGAGAGCACATCCCGGAGGGTTCGCTCGCGTCGGCGCGCAAGAAGGTCGTCGAAGCCCTCGGGGTGGATCCGGTCGAGGACGGGCTCGCGATCGCGAGCGTCGGACCCCCGGGTGACGACGGCGGAATCGCCCGGACGATCTCCACGGCCGTTGCCGACAGGCGGATCCTCGAGTTCGAGTACTACAAGGAGAACGAGGACGAATTCAGCTCACGGACAGTCGAGCCGTACGCCCTGATCAACGGACTCGAAGGCTGGTACGTCGCCGCCTGGGACCTCAACCGCGAGGCGCTCCGGCACTTCCGACTCGACAGGATCAAGTCGGCCAACGCGACCACGACAACCTTCGAGCCGAGGCCGGAGGTCGACCCCGCCGAGGGAGTCGAGGGCTGGCCGCGGACCGGCGAGGTACCGGAGTCGCAAACCGCCAAGGTCTGGGTGTCGCCGGAGCGGGCGCGCTGGGCGCGCGAGGAGCGCACGATCGAGGCCGAGTTGACGGACGGCTCTGTGATCGTCGAGCTTGGTTACGCGGGCACCGACTGGCTCGTGAAGGAGATCCTCAAGGAGGCCGGAGACGCAGCCGTCCTCGAACCCGCCGAGGCGAGGGCTGCTGTCCTCGCGGCGGTCCGCGAGCTCGGTGCGAGGAAGACCCCGGGGCGCACGCCCGGAGGTTCACGCTCGACCCCGGCCAAGGGCGGCGCGAAGCCGCGCCGCAAGCCGGCCGCCAAGAAGCAGGGGAAGGCGCCTGCCAAACCGACTGCATCCACGAAAAAAGCAGCCAGGACGGCCACGGGAAGTTGAGCCGCCGCGAGCAGATCCAGATGTCCGAGGACGAAGTCCTCGCCTTCCTGGCCGAGGAGCGGATCGTCACCTGCGCGACCATCGGACGCGACGGCTGGCCACACCTGATGCCGCTTTGGTTCGTCGTTCGAGACGGCGAGGTCTGCGCTTGGACGTTCGCCAAGTCACAGAAGGTCAAGAACCTGGAGCGCGATAACCGCGCCACGATCCAGGTCGAGGCGGGCAACGATTACCACGAGCTGCGCGGCGTGATGATGAAGACGAGGGTCGAGCTGGTCAGGGACCTCGAGTCGGTAACCGATCTCGGCGCCGAAATCATGGCCCGCTACGCGGGTGGTGACCTGGGAGACGAGGGCCGCGCGATGATCGAGGCGCAAGCCGCCAAGCGGGTCGGCCTTCGCTTCGTTCCCGAGGAGAAGGCAACCTGGGATCACCGCAAGCTCGGCGGCGTCTACTGATCCCGATCGGAGCCAAGGCCGGGCGAGCGGACGCGGATTTAGCGAAGGCGAATCGCGGTCGCTGATGCCAGGGGGCAAACACCTCGACCGTGCTCCCGGAACCAAATACCCCTAAGCTTCCGCACCACCGATGGAGAACATGAAGGGACTCATCCTCTCGGGCGGCAAGGGCACACGCCTGAGGCCGATCACCCACACCAGCGCGAAGCAGTTGGTACCGGTGGCGAACAAGCCGGTGCTGTTCTACGGGATCGAGGCGATGGCCGCCGCCGGAATCGAGAACATCGGGATCATCATCGCCCCCGAGACCGGCGACGAGATCCGCGAAGCTGCCGGTGACGGCAGCCGCTTCGGAGTGTCGATCGAGTACATAGTCCAGGACGAACCGGCAGGCCTCGCCCACGCAGTCCTGACGGCCGAACCCTTCCTTGGCGACTCCCCGTTCGTGATGTACCTCGGGGACAACCTGCTCCAAGGCGGAATCGAGGACCTCGTCGACGAGTTCCGCAGCGGCGGACGCGACGCCTTGATCCTGCTGACCCCGGTTCCCGACCCCGAGAACTTCGGGGTCGCCGAGCTCGGCGACGGCGGAACGATCGTGAGGCTTGTCGAGAAGCCCTCCGACCCGCAGAGCGACCTCGCCTTGGTCGGCGTCTACATGTTCACCGCTGCTATCCACGCGGCATCGAAGGCGATCGAGCCTTCGGCGCGCGGCGAGCTCGAAATCACCGACGCGATCCAGTACCTCGTCGACAACGGAGGACGGGTCGAGCCACACATCGTCCGCGGATGGTGGAAGGACACCGGCCGCCTCGAGGACATGCTCGAAGCCAATCGCCTGATCCTCGGCGCTCTCGAACCGAGGGTCGACGGCGACCTGACCGACAGCCACATCGAGGGGCCCGTGGTGATCGAGGCCGGCGCAAAGCTGGAGCGGACCACGGTCCGCGGACCGGCGATCATCGGAGCCGGAACTACCCTGACCGACTGCTACGTCGGCCCCTACTCGGCGATCGCCGAGAACTGCCGGATCGAGCGAGCCGAGATCGAGCACTCGATCCTGCTCTCCGGATCGGTCGTCCACGACCTGCCAGGCAGGATGGAGTCCTCCCTGCTCGGCCGCAACGTGACTGTGACCCGCGACGAGCGCCAACCGCGAGCGCACCGCTTGATGATCGGCGACAACTCGACTGTCGGGCTTCCGTGAGCGGGATCCTCGTGACAGGCGCCGGCGGGATGCTGGGCCGCGACGTCATGCGGGCCGCGACGCGTGCGGGAGTCGAGGCACACGGCCTGAGCAGGTCCGAGCTCGACATCACCGACCGATCCGCGGTTGACTCGGCGATCGGCGAACTCCAGCCGGACTCGATCGTCAACTGCGCCGCCTGGACCGACGTCGACGGAGCGGAAGAACACGAGGCGGAGGCACTCGAGATCAACGGCCATGGAGCGGCAGTGCTGGCCGAGGCAGGACCGCGCCTGATCCACGTCTCGACCGACTACGTCTTCCCCGGGGACAAGAACACCGCGTGGACGGAGGATGACCCGGTTGCCCCGCAGTCCGCCTACGGCCGGACGAAGCTGGCCGGCGAGCAGGCGGTTTCCTCGGCCGACCCCGGTCACGCGATCGTTCGCACAGCCTGGCTGTTCGGCACCGATGGCAACAACTTCGTCGAGACGATGCTCAAGCTCGCCGCCGATCGGGGAGCGGTATCGGTCGTCGACGACCAGCGCGGCTGCCCGACCTTTACCGCTCACCTCGCCGACGCCTTGATCGAGATCGCAGCGGGGCGCGCAGCCGGCGGCGTCCACCACTGCGCCGGTGCGGGCGAGACGACCTGGTTCGGTTTCGCCAAGGAGATCTTCGAGCGGACGGGCACGCCCTGCGACCTGACCCCGACGACCAGCGAAGCCTTCGTGCGGCCGGCCAAGCGGCCGGCAAACAGCGTCCTCGCAGTGACCAGGCCGGACACTCCGAGGCTCCCCGACTGGAGGGACGGCCTCGACGACTACATCGCCGCGCGAGCCGTGGCGGCGGGAGGTAACCAATGAAGCTGCTCGTCTGTGGTGGTGCCGGGTTCATCGGCTCGAACTTCGTCCGGTTGCGGCTGGCTGAGACCGACGACGAGATCGTCGTCCTCGACAAGCTCACCTACGCGGGACGGCGGGAGAACCTCGCCGACCTCGAGGACAACCCCCGCTACCTCGGCCTCGTTCACGGAGCGATCGAGGATGCCGAGGCGGTCGCGAAGGCAGCCGAGGGCGTCGATGCGATCGTCAACTTCGCAGCCGAGACCCACGTCGACCGTTCGATCGCCGAACCCGACGCCTTCGTCGTGACCAACGGTCAGGGGACCTACACGCTGCTCGAGCAGGCCCGCACCTCCGGCCTTCGCTACGTGCAGGTGTCGACCGACGAGGTCTACGGCTCGATCGAGGAAGGCTCATTCACCGAGGAGTCGCCGCTCCAGCCCCCCTCCCCGGACC
>JBAXRO010000003.1:0-63419 GCA_037131165.1 Actinomycetes bacterium
GGCCAACGATGTGGCTCAGGCCCTCGACGGCGCAGACGCCGCCGTGCTCGTGACTGAGTGGTCCGAGTTCAGGGACATCGATTGGGCTTCGGCTGCCGGGTCGATGAGGGGCAAGGTCGTCATCGACGGACGCAACCACCTCGACGGTGACGCACTTCGTGGGCTCGGTTTCGCCTACGAGGGCGTCGGCCGCGGCGGCGGGCAGTCCTGAGCCGATGCAGGCGTTGATCCTCTCAGGCGGCCAGGGCACAAGGCTTCGGCCACTGACCTTGACTGTGCCGAAGCCGGTGGTGCCGATCCTCGACCGACCGCACATCGTCCACATGGTTGACTGGCTGCGGCGCTTCGGGGTCGATGACGTAGTCCTTGCCTGCGGTCACATGGCCAAGGAGATCAAGGAGACGCTCGGCGACGGAACCAGCATGGGAGTGAGGGTGCGCTACGTCGAAGAACCCGAACCTCGCGGAACCGCGGGAGCGATCAAGGAGGCTGAGTCACTGCTCGACGAGCGGCTCCTGGTGCTCAACGGCGACATCCTCGCCGACCTTGACCTCGCGCCTCAGCTCGACCTGCACGAATCGTCCGGGTCGCTGGCGACGATCGGGCTGATCCCGGTCGACGATCCCTCTGCCTACGGTGTCGTCGTGACCGACGCGGCCGGAGCGGTGGAAGCCTTTGTCGAGAAGCCCGCTCCCGGCGAGGCTCCGACCAACCTGATCAACGCAGGGGTGTACGTCCTCGAGCGGTCGATCCTCGAGGGAGTGCCGGCAGGTGCGGACGTCTCGATCGAACGGGACGTCTTTCCGAACCTCGCAGGGAACGGACTCCATGCCCTCGAGCTCTCGGGCTACTGGCTCGACATCGGTACCCCGGACCGGTACCGCGAGGCGCACTGGGCACTGCTGGACGGCGATCTGGGCGGCGGGGTCGGCCTCGGCGGCGATCCCGGCGGCGTGACGGTCGGATTTGACTGCGAGCTCGATGGCGAGGTAAGCGGCGCAGCCTGGCTCGACGACGAGTCGACTGTTGCCGCAGGCGCAAGCGTCGGTCCCAGGGTTGTGCTCGGCGCAGGAACGACCGTCGGCGCAGGAGCGACGATTCGCGACTCGGTCCTCCTCGCCGGAGTGACGGTAGGCGACGGGTGCGAGATCGAGGGTGCCGTGATTGCGCCGGGCGCCACGATCGGAGAGGGCAGCAGGATCGGCCCCGACGTCGTCATCGGCGAGCGCGCCACCGTCCCCGCCGAGTCGGTCCTCGGCGAGGGATCAAGAGTCGATCCCGATGTCGGCGATGAGTGACCTCAGCCCTCAACGGATCGCCGAGCTCGATGCCAGCGGCATGGCGGCGGACATCGTCTCGCTTCCCGACCACCTGCGCGATGCCCTCTGGAGGGTCGAGACCGCGGCGATCGAGCCGCTCGATACGCCCGGGGGCTTGGTCATCGCCGGAATGGGTGGGTCCGCGGCGGGCGGGATGCTCGCCGAGGCCGTGCTGGGGGATCGAGCTACCCGACCGATCACCGTCAGTCGCGGCTATATGTTGCCCTCGTGGATCTCGGCCAACACGACTGTCCTGTGTTCCTCCTACTCCGGCAACACAGAGGAGACTCTCGCGGCCTACGAGGCGGCGGGTGTCATCGGAACGCGGAGGGTCGTCGCGACCAGCGGCGGGTCTATCGCTGACCAGGCTCGAGCCGACGAGGTTCCGGTAATTCCGCTGCCCGGGATCTTCCAGCCGAGGTGTGCGGTCGGCTACATGTTGGTTGCCGCACTGGAGGCTGCCTACCTGGCTGGGGCCGCGGCCTCCATCAGGACCGAGGTGGACGTCGCTGCGGCACACCTCGAGGCCCTCGCCGCATCTTGGGGGCCTGCCGGGCCCGATGACGGGGAGGCTCGATCGCTCGCCAGGGCGCTCGAGGGCCGCATCCCGATGGTTCTCGGGGCAGATGCCACTGCCGGTGTTGCGTACAGGTGGAAGACCCAGATCAACGAGAACGCCGAGGTCCCCTCGTTCAGCGCCGAGCTTCCGGAAGCCGATCACAACGAGATCGTCTGTTGGGCCGGGGCCGCGGACCTCGGCCGCTTCGCAGTCGTCGTCCTCGGTGACAGCGACAGCCACCCTCGTGAACGGGCGAGGCTTGACATCACCGCCGAGATGGTGCAGCAGGCCGGAATCCCGGTCCATCGGGTCGAGAGCAGGGGGGAGACGCGGATCGAGCGGATTCTCTCCCTCGTGCTCATGGGAGACCTCGTCTCGTTCTACCTCGCCATTCAGCGCGGTGTCGATCCGACCCCGGTCAAGGCGATCGACGAACTGAAGGGGCGACTCTCCGCAGCCTGAGGGGCCTCGGCCGCGCCCAGCGCGAGTGAGGTCGGTATCCCGCAAATCGGGACTGGAAAACCACCCCGCCCAAACCTTGACACAGGCGTGGTAAGGTTTGGCGAGTGGAAGGCCTGACCATCAACCAAGCAGCCGAGACGACCGCCTGGTCGCCGCGAATGCTCCGCTACCTCGACTCGAGCGGGCTTGTCGCCCCGCAGCGGACGGCAGCCGGCTACCGGATTTACGGGCCAGGCGAACTCCAGCGCCTCCGCACCCTGCGAGAGCTGCTCGACACCCGTGCGATCGAGATCTCCGACCTCGGCTTCGCCCGGCGCCTGAGGGAAGAGCCCGAGCTTCGGGTCGCGATCGAGGGATGGCTCGACGCCGAGCCGACGGCCCCCGAGGGGGTCTCCGAAGGCAGCGACTGGCTGCGCTTCGAGCAGGACAAGCACGAGCGGCTGCTGGCGCTTGCAGGCGGCAACCGCTGAGCCCAGCGGCTTCGCGCCCCGTAACGAACTTCGAAACCTGAACAGACAAACCGTCAGACCAAGCAAGAAACCCAAACCGGAGGACCAATGAGCACAATTTCACCCCTGACCGACGACTTCAAGGTCGCCGACCTCTCGCTCGCCGAGTTCGGTCGCAACGAGATTCGCCTCGCCGAGCATGAGATGCCCGGACTGATGGCGACCCGTAAGGAGTTCGCCGACAGCCAGCCGCTCAAGGGCGCCCGGATCACGGGATCGCTCCACATGACGATCCAGACCGCAGTGCTGATCGAGACCCTGGTCGAGCTGGGTGCCGAGGTCCGCTGGGCCTCATGCAACATCTTCTCGACTCAGGACCACGCGGCGGCAGCCGTTGTCGTCGGCCCCAACGGAACACCGGAGCAGCCGAGCGGCGTCCCGGTCTTCGCCTGGAAGGGCGAGACCCTCGAGGAGTACTGGTGGTGCACGGAGCAGGTCGTCCGTTGGCCTGACGGTGGTGGCCCCAACATGATCCTCGACGACGGCGGCGACGCCACGATGCTCGTCCACAAGGGCGCCGAGTACGAGAAGGCCGGAGCAGTCCCGGACCCGGCAGGAGCCGAGTCCGAGGAGTTCCAGGTGTTCCTCAGCCTCCTCCAGCGTTCGCTCGCCGAGGACGGCCAGCGTTACACCAAGATCTCCGAGGGCGTCATGGGCGTCACCGAGGAGACGACCACCGGCGTCAACCGCCTCTACCAGCTGGCCGAGACCAACGACCTGCTGTTCCCGGCGATCAACGTCAACGACTCCGTCACCAAGAGCAAGTTCGACAACCTCTATGGCTGCCGCCACTCGCTCGTCGACGGGATCAACCGCGCGGTCGACGTGATGCTCGCGGGCAAGACCTGCGTCGTCTTCGGATACGGCGACGTCGGCAAGGGCTCGGCGGAGTCGCTGCGGGTCCAGGGCGCGAAGGTCGTAGTCACGGAGATCGACCCGATCTGCGCTCTGCAGGCCTCGATGGAGGGCTACGACGTCAAGACCCTCGAGGACGTGATCGAGACGGCTGACGTCTTCATCACGACCACCGGCAACAAGGACATCATCTCGGCCGACGACATGGCCCGGATGAAGGACAAGGCGATCGTCGGCAACATCGGTCACTTCGACAACGAGATCGACATGGCCGGTCTCGCTCAGGTCGAGGGAATCAACTGCCGCAACATCAAGCCGCAGGTCGATGAGTGGGAGTTCCCCGACGGCCACTCGGTCATCGTCCTCTCGGAGGGCCGCCTGCTGAACCTCGGCAACGCGACCGGTCACCCCTCGTTCGTGATGAGCAACTCGTTCACCAACCAGGTGATCGCCCAGATCGAGCTCTACGGCAAGAACAGCGACTACGAGAAGAAGGTCTACGTCCTGCCCAAGCACCTCGACGAGAAGGTCGCAAGGCTCCACCTCGACGCAGTCGGAGCGAAGCTCACCGAGCTCCGCCCCGACCAGGCCGCATACATCGGCGTTCCGGTCGAGGGTCCGTACAAGCCGGACCACTACCGCTACTAGGTCGAAGAGGATTCGCTTCACGGGGCTCGCCTTGGTGCGGGCCCCGTTTGCGTTCCGCCACTTTCGCCTTAGATGAGCACCGGTTCGAGCGAGATCACCGACCCAGGACTCGCCCCTGAGGGCGAGGCGCGAATCGTCTGGGCGGACGGCCAGATGCCTGTGTTGCGCTCGATCCGCGAGCGGTTCGAGGAGGAACAGCCGCTGGCAGGGCTGACGGTCGCGGCCTGCCTGCACATCACGCCGGAGACCGCCAACCTGATGCGAACACTCGCAGCGGGAGGGGCCGATGTCTCGCTCTGCGCTGCGAACCCTTACTCGACGGGCGATGACGTCGCCGCAGCGCTGGCCGTCAACCACGGGGTCGAGGTCCATGCCCGGCACGGCGAATCCCCGGGCGAATATGCGTCCCATGTGGCCGCACTGATCGACAGGGGTCCGGAGGTGACGCTCGATGACGGGGCGGACCTCGTCAGCGTCCTCCACGCCACCAGGCCCGAGCTGCTCGACGGACTGCGCGGTGGGACCGAGGAGACGACCACAGGTCTCGTCCGCATTCGCGCGATGGAGCGGGCCGGCGAGCTGCGATGCCCGGTGGTTGCAGTCAACGAAGCCGGCACCGAGCGAGCATTCAACGACCGGTATGGAACGGGTCAGTCGGCACTCGACGGGTTGATCAGGGCGACCAACATCCTGCTCGCCGGAAGGACCCTGGTCGTCCTCGGCTACGGAGGGGCGGGCAAGGGGATTGCCGTCCGCGCCGCAGGACTCGGAGCCACGGTGATCGTCTGCGAGGTCGAGCCGATGCGTGCCCTCGAGGCGAGGATGGACGGGTTCGAGGTGCTGCCTGCCATTGCCGCAGCAGCAAAGGGGGAGGTGTTCATCACCGCGACCGGCGGGATCGGTGCGCTGCGGGCCGAGCACTTCGAGCTGATGAAGGACGGTGCGGTGCTCGCGAACGCAGGGCACTTCGACGTCGAGGTCGACCTCGGTGATCTCGAGCGGGTGGGAGGGAGCCCGGTCGAGGTCAAGCCGCTGGTCAGTCGCTACTCGGTCGATGGGAAATCGATCGACCTGATCGCCGGCGGTCGGGTTGTCAACCTGGCGGCAGCGGAGGGCCATCCTGCGGCGGTGATGGACATGAGCTTCGCAACCCAGGCGCTCACCGTCGTGGCACTCGCGGATGGCTCGCTTGGCGACGAGCCGGGAGTGCGACCGGTTCCCGGTGAGATCGACAACGAGGTAGCCCGCCTCAAGCTGGCCTCGATGGGCGTCGAGATCGACTCCCTCACGGAAGACCAGCTCGATTACCTGCACTCGTGGCGACCGGACATCGGTTGACTGCCCGGCCCCGTCCGTCGAGCGGATCGGCGACAATCGGAAACCGATGAGCACTGCACTTCAGGCAGCGGAGGCCAAACTCCGCGCGGATGGCGCCGGCGAGGCGATCGTTACGGCATTCGCTCGATTCCATGCCCTGCTCGAGAGCGGGGTGGCAGGGATGATCCCTGAGTCGACGATCCTCCCTGCGCAGGAGATACCCGATGCCGAGGAGCTCGATGGTCCCGACGGATTCGCGAGCGGCCCGCTCGAGGTCACCGTGGTGATCAAGCTCAACGGAGGCCTCGGAACGGGCATGGGAATGACCAGAGCCAAGTCGCTGATCGAGGCGAGGGAGGGCCTCACCTTCCTCGACGTGATCGCCCGCCAGGTAATCGGACTGCGTGAGCGCACGGGGGCGAGACCCCCGCTGATCGCGATGAACAGCTTCGCGCCCCGCGACGACACACTCGCCGCGCTGGCCACCCATCCGGGAATCGAGTCCGACCTGCCGCTCGACTTCCTCCAGAATCGAGTTCCCAAGCTCCGTGCCGACGACCTGCACCCGGTCGATTGGCCTGCCTATCCGGGCCATGAGTGGGCTCCGCCGGGTCACGGCGACCTCTACACCGCGCTGGTCACCTCTGGTCTTCTCGAGCGAATGCTGGCCGCCGGCTACCGCTATGCATTCGTCTCGAATGCCGACAACCTCGGCGCCACCCTCGACCCTGCGATCCTCGGTTGGTTCGCTGCGGAGGGGATCCCCTTCCTGATGGAGGTCGCCGACCGCACCGCGGCCGACAGGAAGGGCGGCCACCTCGCCCGACGCCCCGACGGCGGGCTGATCCTGCGCGAGATCGCCCAGGTCCCGGACTCCGACCTCGACAGCTTCCAGGACACCGGGCGACACCGGTTCTTCAACACCAACACGCTCTGGCTCGACCTCCAAGCCCTTGCCGCGAGGATCGACGACGGCGGAGGTGTCCTCGACCTGCCGCTGATCGTCAACCGCAAGACCGTCGATCCGGGCGATTCCGACTCGACTGCGGTGATCCAGCTCGAGTCCGCAATGGGAGCGGCGATCGGCCTGTTCGAAGGGGCGCAGGCGATCCGGGTGCCGCGCACCCGTTTCGCCCCGGTCAAGACGACGTCCGATCTGCTCGCCCTGCGCTCCGACGCCTACCGGCTCACGGCCGAAGGCCAGGTCGCACTGGTCGAATCGCGCAACGGCGAACCCCCGCTGATCGAACTCGATCCGTCGTTCTACAAGCTGCTCGACGACTTCGAGCGGAGGTTCCCGGGCGGCCCTCCGTCACTGGTCGAATGCGAGCGGCTGACTGTGAACGGAGACCTGACCTTCGGCTCCGGCGTGGTCGTCCGGGGAGAGGCGAGGGCTGAGGGTGACGAGGTCCCCGGGGTGATCCCGGACGGGGCAATCCTCGAGGGCTAGCTCGGCAGGGACTCTCGGTCGGCGTCCTCGGCGCCCACCTTCGAGTCGGCGATCGCCTCGGCCCTGCGCTGCCTGCGCTCGCTGTCAGAGAGCATCTTCATGAACAGCACGGCGAAGGCGATCCCCATCACCAGCGTCTGCTCCGTCGCCATCACCAAGCCGGCAACGCGCTGGTCGGTCAGTGGATCCATTCCGAGGAAGTCGCCCCGGTAGGCGTACAGCGAGGTCGGCGAGAAGATCAGGATGATCCCGAGCATCGCGACGATCGCTTTGGTCGACGCCATGTAGAGGACCGGCCCTGTGCCACCGAAGCGCAGGCGCTGGCGGACCGGACCCATCAGGTGCCACCAGTAAAGGAGGCCTGCCGTAAGCAGCGAGGCGTGCTCGATCGTGTGGATCAGGGAGTTGCGCAGCGCGGCGTCGTAGAGGGTCGGCACGTGCCAGGCGAACATCAGGCCGCAGTAGAGGACCACAGCAAAAGCAGGGGTCGCGAACAGGCCCATCCGTTCTTCGATTCCGTGGACGCGCTTGGTGACCGGTCGCAGCAGTGCCTTCGTCAGGCCGGCCAGCAGCAGGATCGGCACGAGGTCGAGCAGGATCACGTGCTGGATCATGTGCATCGTCGCCGACTGCTCCGCGAGGCTGTCGAGCGGCGGGCCGAGGGACAGTCCGAGAAGTGCGCAGCCTGCCGCGAATGCGAGCAGCCTCGACCAGCCCGGCGAGCGGGCAGCCGGGTCGCGCCGGGTCGAGCGCCATCGGACGGCGTAGACGAGCAGGTAGAGGACGGCGACAGCGCCAGCCAAGGGTGAGCCCGCGTCGGGGCCCACCTGTTCAGCCGCCAGCGGGAGGATCGCGGAATCGAGCGGGAGCATCCGGGGTGGATCGTCGCACGCCTTCGCAGACGCGCGCCCGGACCCCTGCCACCCTCGTCCGGTGACGGCGCAGCCGGGAAATTCGGACAGGAGCGGGATCCCTTGCGGCGCGAGCGACTTCCCGGCCGCTCGGCAGCTGCCCTGGTCTGGATTCGGGTCGGTACTCCTCGGGCTGCTGGCTCCGGTGCTCTGCCTTGGCTGCGCTCGTGAGATCGGGGCTCGAGGCGACAGCCTCTGCCGCGACTGCTTCACCTCGCTCGAGCGGCTGCCCGCCGGGGTCTGCGCCAAGTGCGCGCAGCCGCGGCCATGCCATCCGTGTCCCGGAGCGGATGCGCCGTGGGATGCTGCCGCTGCCGCCTGCGTCCACGGCGGGGCGGCGAGGTCGCTCGTCTCATCCCTCAAGCGCTCCGGTTCCGCCAGGGTGGCGATGGCCATGGCGATCGAGATCGCCGCCGTGCTCCCCGAGCAGGAACTCGAGTCGAGGGCGATCGTGCCGGTGGCCCCGCACCCTGCCCGCCGACGGCGAAGCGGAGTTGATCACGGGCGGGTCCTCGCCGCCTCACTCGCTCGGATCACCGGCCGGCCGCTGCTGGAGCTGCTTGCGCGGATCGGCCCGGCGACGCGGCAGGCCGGTGCCTCGCGCTCCCAGCGGACCGAACCGGGGAGGATCGAGTTCGCAATTCGTGGCCCCGTCCCGGAGCGGGTCCTGCTTGTCGATGACGTCCACACGACAGGGGCGACACTGGCCGCGGCTACCGAGGTTCTTCTGGGCGGCGGTTGCCGATCGGTTCGCTGTGCCACCTTCGCGAGGGCACTGGCCGGCCCTGTTCCATGCCTCGAGCCTTCGGATTGGTAGCCTCGAATCGTGTCAATCCTCTATCGAGCCCTCCGAATCGGAGAGAGCAAGAAGTACAAGGAGTTCGAGAAGCGGGTCAAGCGCGTCAACGCTTGGGAGCCCGAGCTCGAGACCCTGAGCGACGAAGAGCTTCGCGAAGCGGCGGACGAGCTCCGCGAGCGAGCCCGGGGCGAGGACCCCGAACCGCTCGACAACATCCTCGAGGAGTGCTTCGCACTGGTTCGCGAGGCCGGCAGGCGGACGATGGGCATGCGCCACTTCGACGTCCAGCTGATCGGAGGCATGGTCCTCCACAGCGGGGCGATCGCTGAAATGAAGACCGGTGAAGGCAAGACCCTCACCGGAACGCTTCCCGTCGTGCTCAACTCGATGGCTGGGCGCGGGGTCCACGTCGTCACGGTCAACGACTACCTCGCGACTCGCGACGCCGAGTGGATGAGCCCGATCTACGACCTGCTTGGGGTGACCTGGGGAGTCCTCCAAACCAACCAGGACCACGCGAGCAAGCGTGCGGCCTACGCCTGCGACGTGACCTACGGGACCAACTCCGAGTTCGGTTTCGATTACCTGCGCGACAACATGGCGACCTCGCTCGAGGAAAAGGTCCAGCACGGCGGCCGGGCCGTTCCCGGCCAGCACGTCAAGGCGCACGTCTACGGGATCGTCGACGAGGTCGACAACATTCTGATCGACGAAGCGAGGACGCCGCTGATTATCTCCGGGGCTCCCGAACAGGCGGCCGACCTCTACGGCAAGTTCGCGAAGCTCGCGAAGACGATGGTCGCCGGCAAGCGGCCCGAGGGCATGGACCCGAAGACGAAGAAGGAGTTCACTGCCGAGTTCGACTACGAGTTCGACGAGAAGCACAAGACAGTCGCCGTCACCGAGCAGGGCGTAACCAAGGCCGAACGGTTCCTCGGCGTCGATCACCTCTACCGGGCCGACAACGGCTATCTGGTCAACCACCTGATCCAGTCGCTCAAGGCCGAATCGCTCTACAAGCGTGACGTCGACTACGCGGTCGTCGACGGCGAGGTCAACATCATCGACGAGTTCACCGGCCGGATCCTCGAGGGGCGCCGCTGGTCCGAAGGCCTGCACCAGGCGGTCGAGGCGAAGGAGGGAGTGAGGGTCCAGGAGGAGAACCAGACGCTCGCCACCGTCACCCTCCAGAACTACTTCCGGATGTACGAGAAGCTCGCCGGCATGACGGGTACGGCCCTGACCGAGGCGACCGAGTTCATGAAGATCTACGAGCTCCAGGTCGTTCAGATCCCGACCAACAGGGACATGATCCGCAACGACATGAACGACCAGGTCTTCAAGACCAGGGAGGGCAAGTGGTCGGCGGTGGCCCGCGAGATCGAGGAGCGCCATGCTGCCAAGCAGCCGGTACTCGTCGGCACCATTTCGGTCGAGGTCTCCGAACTGCTCTCCGAGCGGCTCAAGAAGAAGGGGATTGAGCACACGGTGCTGAACGCAAAGCCGGAGTTCGCCCAGCGCGAAGGCGAGACGGTCGCACTTGCGGGCCTGCCCGGGGCGGTAACGATCGCGACCAACATGGCCGGCCGCGGAGTCGACATCAAGCTCGGCGGCAGCGTCGAGGCCCTGCTCGACATCGAAGCGGCCAAGCACGGAGTCAAGCCGGGCGACGACGGTTGGGACGAGCTCTCGGCGAAGCTCAAGCCGGAACTCGAGGCGCGGATCGAGGCCGATCGCGAGGTCGTGATGGAGGCCGGTGGCCTGTGCATCATCGGCACCGAGCGGCACGAGTCGAGGCGGATCGACAACCAGCTGCGAGGCCGAGCGGGCCGTCAGGGTGACCCCGGGTCATCGCGCTTCTTCCTCTCCGCCGAGGACGACCTCGTCCGGCTTTTCGCCGGCGATCGGATCTACAAGATCCTCGACAAGCTCGGAGGAGTCGACGCGCAGGGCAACGAGGAGCCGATCGAGGCGGGGATGCTTTCCAAGCAGATCGAAAAGGCCCAGCGCAAGGTCGAGGAGCAGAACTTCCTGATGAGGAAGCGGGTCCTCGAGTACGACGACGTCCTCAACCAGCAGCGCGAGGTGATCTACCGCTATCGCGACGAGATCCTCGAGGGCGCCGACATGAGCGATCAGGCCCGCCAGGAGATGTCAGGCCTCGCCAACCGGCTCGTGCAGGAATACACGGGAGGGGAGTTCATCGAGGAGTGGGACCTCGAAGGGCTGTTCGACCGGATCGACGAGATCACTCCCTCCGAGTCGCTCCGCGAGCGTTTCTCGACCTCCGATCCCGACCCCGACGAGATGGGCGAGGTAGTCGAGAAGCACCTGCTCGACTCGTACGATGCTCGCCGCGAGGAGCTCGGACCCGAGCTGATGGGCGAGCTCGAGCGCTACCTGCTGCTCGAGATGATCGACCAGCGCTGGAAGGAACACCTCTATGACATGGACTACCTGCGAGAGGGCATCCACCTCCGCGGGTTCGCACAGGAGGAGCCGCTCGTCGCCTACAAGAACGCGGGCTTCGAGATGTTCGGCGACCTCGTCAACACGATCTGGGCCGACTACGCTCGGATGGTTTTCAACGTTGTGGTCGAGCTCGACGGCGAGCCCGTCGTTCCCCTTACCCAGCCCGCCGGCGAGGCGGCCGTTCCGCTCCGCTATTCGGGCGGGACGACCGATCAGCCCTCCGCTCTCGCAGCGGCTGCTGCGTCGGCGATGCAGGTCGACGGCGGCGGTGCAGCCCAGACCGCAACGGTCGAGATCAACACCGAGGAAGAGCTCGAGGCCTACCTCGTCGAGACGCTTGGAGCCGACACGCTCGAGAAGGCTCAGGCCGGCGACCAGGAGTCGCTCACGAGGGTCGCTGGGGTGCTCGAGCATCTCGGTATCCAGATGGCCCCGCAGGTTGAGCAGCGGGTGGTCTCCGAAGAGGAGCAGATCGGTCGAAACGATCCCTGCTGGTGCGGCTCGGGCAAGAAGTTCAAGAAGTGCCACGGAGTCTGAGTGGCCGACCAGAGTTCACTTTCGACGCCGCAGCGTCTTGCGGCGATCCGCGACCAGGTGAAGCTGCTCGCGGACTATCTTTGACCCCGCTTCACTCGAAGATCGCGTAGGTCAACTGGAGGAGCAGATGGGCGCTCCCGGCTTCTGGGATGACCAGGAGCAGGCGGCCTCCGTCTCGGCGGAGCACTCGCGCGAGAGCCGACGGCTGGAGACGTTCCGCTCGATCGAGTCCGAAGTGGCCGATCTCGATGACCTCTCCGAGATGGCCAAGGAGGACGAGGGGATGGCGGAGGAGCTCGAGTCGGTGCTGGCCGGAGTCGAGGCCAAGCTCGAACGACTGGAGGAGGAGCGACTGTTCTCCGGCAAGTACGACTCCGGTGATGCTCTGGTTTCGATCAATGCCGGGGCCGGCGGCACCGACGCCCAGGACTGGGCGGAGATGGTCCTGCGGATGGAGCTGCGTTGGGCCGAGGGGCGGGGCTTCAAGACCGAGTTGCTCGAGGTCTCACCCGGCGAAGAGGCCGGGATCAAGTCGGCGACCTTCAAGGTCGGCGGCGAGAACGCCTACGGCCTCTACCAAGCGGAGCGCGGGGTCCACCGGCTGGTCAGGCTCTCACCGTTCGACTCGGCCAATCGCCGCCAGACTTCCTTTGCCGGCCTCGAGGTCGCACCGGTGATCGAGGACACCGGGGACATAGTGATCGAGGACGACGACCTCCAGGTCGACACCTACCGGGCCTCCGGTGCGGGCGGCCAGCACGTCAACAAGACCGACTCCGCCGTGAGGATCACCCACCGCCCCTCCGGGATCGTCGTCCAGTGCCAGAACGAGCGCTCGCAGACCGCCAACCGGCAAACCGCGATGGGGATGCTGCTGGCCAAGCTCGTCGAGCGTGAGGAGCAGCGCCGGCGCGAGGAGATCGCTGCGGAGAAGGGCGAGGCCCAGGACGTCAACTTCGGCTCGCAGATCCGCAGCTACGTACTCCACCCGTACTCGATGGTCAAGGATCACAGGACCAACCACGAGGTCGGTGACACCCAGCGCGTGCTCGACGGCGACCTCGACGAATTCGTCCGTGCTTGGCTGCTCAGGGATTCCGCTCAGTGACGACCCGTTTGCCGCACGGGGCTCCGGACGGGCAGAGTCGAGTTGAGATGGCCGTCGCGACGCTTCCGCAACCGTGAGCTCCGACCCGACCCGATACGAGGGCGGCCAGCCCACAACGCCATACCTCGACGCTGTCGCCGCGCGTGGGCTCAGGGGCTCTACCCGCTTCCACGTGCCCGGCCACAAGGGCGGTCCAGGTGCGGACCCGGGACTCGTCGGCACGATCGGCGAGCGGGCACTGCAGCTCGATCTTTCGGCCGGTCAGGAAGGGATAGATATCGGGCCCTCGCCGACCCCGCTCGAGAGCGCGGAGCGGCTGGCAGCCGAATGGCATGGCGCCCTTCGCACCTTCTTCCTGACCAACGGGGCGACCCAGGGCAACCATGTCCTCTGCCTGGCGCTGGCCGCCTCCGGGCGCGAGGTGGTCGTCCAGCGCAACGCCCACGCTTCGATCATCGATGGACTGGTCCTCTCCGGCGGCCGGGCGCGCTGGGTTGCCCCCTCGTACGACGACGAGATGGGCATGGCCCACGGGGTCCAGCCGGAGCGGCTGGCCGAGGCGCTTGCCGCGGCCCCCGACGCCAGTGCGGTGTTCGTCGTCAGTCCGACCTACTACGGCTCGTGCGCAGACGTCGAGGCCCTCGCGGAAACAGCCCATGCGGCCGGCGTGGCCCTCGTCGTGGATCAGTCGTGGGGCGCGCACTTCGGCGCTCACCCGGGGGTGCCCAAGTCGGCACTCCAGCTCGGAGCGGATGCGGTGATCACCTCGACCCACAAGACGGTCGGGAGCCTCACCCAGTCGGCCATGCTGCACATCGCCGACACCGGGATGGTGGATGTGGAGCGGGTCGCCCGCTGCATGAGGATCATGCGCTCCACGAGCACTTCCTGCCTGCTCAACGCCTCGCTTGACTCCGCCCGGCGCCAGCTGGCAGTCCACGGCGAGGCCCTGCTCGACAGGACCCTTACCGCGACTGCGGAGCTGCGGGAGCGGATCGACCAGACCCCCGGGTGCAAGGTCGTCGGCCAGTTCAACCCGGACCCCTCAGGACGCATCGAGTGGGATCCGTTGCGGATCGCGATCGACGTGCGCGGCACCGGCCGGACCGGGTACGAGCTGGCCGAGAGCCTTCGCGAACTCCATGACACCCACGTCGAGCTGAAGACGCAGGCGACGATAGTCCTGGTTCTCGGCGTCAGCCAACCGGTCGAGCCGCTCGAGCGATTCGCGATCGACTTCGCAGACGTTGTCCGCAGGGGCACGCCGCGCGAGGGTGGGGTGGGGGCGATCGTGAGACCTCCGAGCGCGCTCGAACACGGAACCCGGATCACCCCACGCGAGGCGTTCCTCGGTGACGGCGAGCGGCTGCCGGTCGACCGGGCGGTGGGGAGGATCAGTTGCGAGGCGATCGCCGGTTACCCGCCGGGCATCCCGGCGCTGCTGCCCGGCGAGACCATCACCGAAGAGATCATCGGCCACCTGCGAGCGATCCGCGTCGCTGGGGCCGAGCTCCACGGAGCGAGCGACCCCGAGTTCGGGACGGTCGTCGTACTCGCGGAGGGGCAAGGATGAACCCGATCCCGACGCTTGCACCGGGGCAGGTTGCCGAGATCGTCGAGCGGGCGCTGCGCGAGGATCTGGGTAACGGCGACGTGACAACGAGGTCTTCGGTTCCCGATGATTCGAGGGCGAGGGCGGTCATCACCCAGAAGCAGCCGGGGGTGATCTTCGGCCTCGACTGCGCGAAGCAGGCCTTCGAGCGGCTTGATCGGGAGGCAAGGTTTGAGCGGAGGTGTTCGGAAGGCCTCGAGCGCGACGGCGGGGAGGTCGCAGTGATCGAGGGTTCCGCGCGGGCCCTGCTGGCCGCGGAGCGCACTGCGCTCAACCTGCTCGGCCGGCTCTCGGGAGTGGCGACGGTGGCACACCGCTACGTCAAGGCGGTCGAGGGCACGGGAGCCCGGATCCTCGATACCCGCAAGACGACGCCCGGCCTGCGGCTGTTCGAGAAGGCCGCGGTCGCAGCCGGCGGCGGGACAAACCACCGGGTCGGGCTGTTCGATGCCTTCCTGCTCAAGGAGAACCACATCGCGATGGCCGGTGGGATCGAGCGCGCAGTCGCTCTCTGCCGGGAGGCCGATCCGGGCCTCCTGCTCGAGGTCGAGGTGCGCAACCTGACCGAGCTGGTCGAGGCGATCGAGAGCGGAGCGGACCGGATCATGCTCGACAACATGGACCTCGGCCAGATGCGCACTGCCGTAGGGATCACGGCCGGTCGGGCGGAACTCGAGGCATCCGGCGGGGTATCGCTGGAATCGGTCAGGGCGATCGCGGAAACCGGCGTAGACTTCATCTCAGTGGGTGCGATCACGCACTCCGCTCCGACCCTCGACCTCTCGCTCCTGCTCGAACCACTCGGCTGACAGCGCCCCAACGATCCCGGCACCGACCCCTCGGAGAGACCATGAACCAGACGACGACAGGCTCGGTGCTGCCGATGGCCCAGGCGGGGAGCCAGGAGAGCAACCTGACCGAGGCCGAGGTCAAGGCGCTGCAAGAGGAAATCCGCGAGCTGGCCAAGGCCCGCGGCGCGGTGATCCTCGCCCACAACTACGAACTGCCCGAGATCCAGGACATTGCCGACTTCGTTGGGGATTCGCTTGGCTTGGCCCGCGAGGGAGCCGCCTGCGACCAGCAGACGATCGTCTTCTGCGGTGTCCACTTCATGGCCGAGACAGCGTCGATCCTTTCGCCGGACAAGCGAGTGCTGATCCCCGACCTCGACGCCGGCTGCTCGCTGGCCGACTCGATCACGGCCGATCAGCTCCGTGAGTGGAAGGGCAAGCACCCCGGGGCCCTCGTCGTGATGTACGTCAACACGACGGCCGAAGTCAAGGCCGAGACCGACTGGTGCGTCACCTCGAGCAACGCCGTCGCCGTGGTTCGCCGGATCCTCGAGGAGCACGGCCCCGACCAGGAGATCCTGTTCGGTCCGGACATGTTCCTCGGCGCTTTCGTCGAGCGTGAAATCGGCCGCGCGATGCACGTCTGGGACGGTGAGTGCCACGTCCATGCCGGCATCCGTCCGCAGGACATCGAGCGAGTGCGCGCGGAGCACCCGGGAGCCGACTTCCTCGTCCACCCGGAGTGTGGCTGTACGACCCAGGTGATGGAGTACATCGCCTCCGGGGACATCTCGACCGAGGGCCTCCACATTCTCTCGACCGGGCAGATGATCGACTACGCCCGCAGGAACCCGGGCGGAACGAAGATCGTCGCGACCGAGACGGGGATGCTCTACCCGATGCACCTGGCCGATCCAACGGCCGAGCTGGTGCCCGCCAACCGCAAGGCGTTCTGCAAGTACATGAAGATGATCACCCTCGAGAAGGTGCGCGACTCGCTGCTCGAAGACCGCTACGAGGTCAAGGTGCCCTCGGCGGTCGCCGACAGCGCACGCGTTCCGATCGAGCGCATGGTCTCAGTCGGCTGAGCGCCGATCAGGCGGCAGCGAAGTCTTCAGCGTCGTGCGGCCCGACGCAGGCGACTGCGGCATCGGCCGATATCGCGCGGGCGATCCGGTCCACCTCATCGAACGTGACGGCATCGAGTGCCTCGATCGCCCGATCCGGATCGACCGGCTCGCGCCTGACGATCGCCTGGGCCGCAGCGTGGGAGGCGACGGTCCCGGAGCGCTCGAATGCGAGGACCCTGGCGCCGGCCGCGTAGGATCGGGCGCGCTCGACTTCCTCCTCGGTCGGGCCGTTCTCGCGGAGGTCGTCGACAATCTCCCGCATCCGCCGGTAGGCGTCGACGCACTTCTCCGAGTCGAGACCGGCTGAGAGCTGGAGTCCCGAGACGTCGGAGTGGTTGAAGCTGAATGCCGAGACCGAGTAGGCCAACCCGAGGCGCTCACGGATCTCGCTGAACAGGCGTGAGCCCATCGACCCGCCCAGCAGGGTCGAGTAGATCCCCAGAGCGGCGCGTTGCGCTGGATCGGTCACGTCGATATCGGGCCGGTAGATCAGGCGCAGGTGAGACTGGTTGGTGTCGCGACGCTCGACCAAGGTCTCGTCCCGTGGGGTCGGCGCGGCCTGTGCCTGTTCGGCATCGGGCAGGTCGGGGAAGCGCCCGAACATCTCGTCGAGTTCCGAATCGTCGGGGAGGTGCTCGAGGTTCCCCACGAGGAAGGCACCACCGGTCCGGCCGGACCAGCGCCGCTCGCGGAAGGCGACGATCCCCTCGCGGGTGAAGGTGTCACGCAGGTGCTCCTCGGGGCCGAGCACAGTGCGGCCGAGCGGGTGATCCCCATACGTGGCCTTGTCGATCAGTTCCTCCGCCACGGCCGAAGGCTGGTCGTTGTAGCGGTTGATCTCCTGGATCACAACGCCGCGCTCCTTGTCGAGCTCCTCCGCATCGATCGCGGGACGACCCACGAAATCGGTCAGCAGGTCGATCGCTTCGCCTGCCCGCTCGGCCCGGGCGGTGATGTGGAACGCGACGAGGTCGTGCGAGGTGTAGGCGTTGAGCACCGCACCGATCCTCTCCGCCGTCTCGTTGACAGCAGTGTGATCGGGGTATTTCTGGCCGCCCTTGAACACGAGATGCTCGAGGAAGTGGGCCATCCCGTTCTCCTCTGGGAGCTCCGTCCGGGCGCCCGCGTCGAAAGCCGTCATCACCGTCAGGGCCCGCGTACCGGGGAGAGCGATCCTGTGGATCGGTAGGCCGTTCGGCGCGGTGGTCGTCTCGACGTTTGCCATCTCGGTCTGATCCTAGTGGTTGACGGATTCGGGTCCTGACGGCGTGGGTACCGTCCGTCGGTCGCATTCCCCTGCCGGCTGTCGTTCGCTCGCCTCCGGCTCGCTTCCGAGAACCGCCGGTCAGGGGATATGCGATCCGACTCCCGACTCTGACGCCGCGGGTCCGAGGCGTGGCTCAGGGGCCACTCGCCACGCCAGCCGCCTTTGTTGGAGCGGAGGGCGGTGTGGTGGGTCCAGGCGGTCACGTCGCTCGCCTGAGCCCAAGCCAACGCTTCTCCACTACGGCGAGCCACACCCCTGGACGGGGGCGATGCGCCCGAGCCCAAGCCAACGCTTTGTCACTACGGCGACGAACACCTGTGGGGAAGGGACGGTGGCGAGAGGTCCAAGCGGACACTCGGCTCGCCCGACGGGATGGAGGGCGAGCGTCCGCGGGACCTGCGCGCCACCGTCCCCCACCACACCAAGCGAGCCGCGCTGCAAAGTGACGTGCACCACAAGGAGATCGGGTTGGCGGGCCTAACTTGGACTTTGATGAGTGAACGCTCTGAGACCGGTTCGCGACGCCGTGGGCGCCGCCGGGCCGCCCATGTGGACGAGCCCAAGGCTGTCGAAAGCGCCGGCTCCGCTCCGCGTCCTCCCGCTTCTCAGCCGGTGGTCGAGTTCCGTGGAGTCCACCTTGCGTACCCGGGCGGCAGTGTCGCGCTCGACGGTGCGACTTTCGCTGTGGAACGGGGCGAGTTCGTCTTCCTCGTCGGCCAGACGGGCTCAGGCAAGAGCACGGTCATGCGACTGCTCACGAAGGAGCTCGAGGCGACCTCAGGCACTGTCAGGGTCGCAGGGCGCGAGCTCGGGACGATCGACCGCTCCAAGGTCCCGTACTACCGCCGCAACATCGGCGTCGTCTTCCAGGACTTCAAGCTCCTCCCGAACCGGACTGTCTACGACAACGTTGCCTACGCTCTGCTCGTCACCGGTCACGGGCGCAAGGAGATTCGTCGCCGTGTGCCCGACATCCTTCGCCTCACCGGCCTTGGCACGAAGCTGCACTCGTACCCCGATCAGCTGTCCGGGGGAGAGCAACAGCGAGTCTCGATCGCGAGGGCGTTCGTCAACCATCCGCCGCTGCTGCTTGCCGACGAGCCGACAGGCAACCTCGATCCGGAGACGAGCATCGGCATCATGCAGCTGCTGTACAGGATCAACCGCACCGGTTCCACAGTTCTGGTGGCCACTCACGACCACGCGATGGTCGACCGGATGCGCAGGCGAGTGATCGAGCTCGACGGCGGCAGGATCGTCCGCGACGAAGCGACGGGCCTCTATGCCCGTGACGAGAACACCCGCGAGTTCGCGACCCGGATGCGCGGCGCCCTCAACCCGACTCCGGAGGTCTGAGAGTGGGCAGCATCGACTTCTTCGTCCGTGAGGCCCTGCGCACGCTCAGGCGCAACGCCCTCCCGTCGTTCGCGGCGATGGTCGCCGTTCTCGTGACGATGCTCGTGCTCGGCGTCTTCATCCCGATCGTCCAGGCCGCCAATGGGGCAGCCGACTCAGTCAGGGGGAGGGTCCTCGTCAGCCTCTACATGAAGACCGACGCGACCCCGGCCGACGTCCAGCGGGTCCGAGCGAAACTCGGAACCGTCGACGGTGTCGGCAAGGTCGAGTTCGTAAGCAAGGACAAGGCCTACGCGATCGAGAGCAAGCGCGACCCGGAGGCTTACGCACTGCTGGGCAGCAACCCGCTGCCGGACACCTTCCGCGTGACCCCCAAGGACGCAGACAAGCTCGGTGCGCTGCGGACCGAACTGCAGAAGGTGGCCGATGCCGATCCGAAGGTCGACAACGTCCGCGACAGGCGGGACGACTCGACCAAGATCGTCAAGGCAACGAGCTTCGTGAAGCTGACGGTGGGTGTCCTGGCCGCGCTGCTGATCGCGGCGTCCGTCCTGCTCGTGGCCAACACCGTCCGGCTTTCGCTGTTCTCGCGTCGCCGCGAGGTCGAGGTCATGAAGCTCGTCGGTGCGACCGATCCCTTCATCCGCTGGCCATTCGTGGTCGAGGGCCTGATCGTCGGCGTGGTCGGAGCGGTAGGGGCGATCGCGGTGCTCGGCCTTGCCAAGGTCGCGCTGCTCGACCCGCTCGCCAAGGACTTTGCGCTGATCGCCGCACCGAGGACGCTCGCGTTCCCGCTGTTGGTCGGCATCCTGCTCTTGGCCGGGGCCGCCGTATCGACCCTCGGGTCGGTCGTATCGCTGCGCCGGTACCTCCGGGTTTGATCCTCGACCGGGGCGCTAGCCTCATCTGATGCGGACCGCACTCAAGGCTGTAGCGATTGCGGCCACATTGCTGTTCGTTTTGCTTGCCGGAATTCGGATCGGTGGCAACAGGGAAGCTCTGCCCGGGCCGCTCGCCCAGCTGGCGGGCCCTTCGCGCAGCGCCTCGTTCGATGAGGCGATCGGCCTGATCGAGGACAACTACTACCGCAAGATCGACGACTCGACGCTCCAGAACGCCGGGATCGACGGGGCCGTCTCGAAGCTGAGGGACCGCTTCTCCGCATATCTCGATCCGCGCGCCTATCGCGCCTTCAAGAGCCATCAGAACCCCCACTTTTCGGGAATCGGCCTCGATGTCCGATTCGTCGAGGACGGCCTCCTGATCGCCCGGGTCTATCCCGGCACTCCGGCCGAGAAGGCCGGGATCAAGGCCGGCGAGACGGTGGTGACCGTCAACGGCAAGCCGATCCGCGGAAAGTCCGGGGAGTCGGCGGTCGCTTTGATCCAGGGGCAGCCCGGAACGCCCGTGACCGTCGGGATCAGGGACCGTTCGGGCAAGGTGCGCCAGATCGATGTCAAGCGGGCGCGGATTGCCGTCCCCTCGGTCGAGTCGAAGACGGTGGTCGGACCGGGCGGGGTGAAGGTGGGCGTGGTCTCCCTGTCCGGGTTCGTCGAGCGGGCGGGCGCCCAGGTCTCGAAGGCGGTCAAGGCGCAGCTCGCCGTGGGAGCGGAAGCGATCGTGCTCGACTTGAGGGGCAACGGCGGTGGCCTTCTCGACGAAGCGGTAGCCGTCGGCAGTGTCTTCATCGAGCGAGGCCCGATCGTGATCACCAAGGGACGCAACCGACCGCGTGAGGTCTACCGCGCCGGCGGCGGGGCGATTCCGGCCAATGTCCCGGTCGTCGTGCTGGTCGACCGCAACTCGGCCAGCGCGTCGGAGATTGTGGCCGGCGCGATCCAAGACAGCGGAAGGGGAGTCGTCGTCGGCGGCCGCACCTTTGGCAAGGGAGTCTTCCAGGAGGTAACCGAGTTGCGCAACGGCGGGGCGCTCGACATCACTGTCGGCGAGTACTTCACTCCCTCGGGCCGCAACCTTGGTGGGGGCGGCGTCAAGCAGGGATCGGGAGTGAAGCCGAACATCGAGGTTTCACCCTCGGGCGGTCCTCAGGCCGCATTGGACGCTGCTGTTGCGCAAGCAGCCAGGAAGAAGAGATGACGCCGAAGGCCGGGGGTTCGCGGGCATCGTCGGGCAAGGGGCGCAAGCGCCGCGAGACCAAGGACGTCAAGCGCAAGAAGGGTGGCGGCAAGGCCCCAACGGGTAAGTCGGGCAAGCCCCGTTCCGCTTCGAAGAAGAAGGTTAAGCAGGCTGCCGGGTCCGATTCGCCGATATCCACCGGCCCGAAGCCCAAGTCGGCGAAGAAGAGCAAATCCGCCAAGGCCCGCCCGAAGAGCGGAGCCGATCGGCGCGAGCGCACCGGGCCGGCCGGCGCGAACGAGGGCAGGGGAGGTCGCAGCGGGAATCGGCGGATGCCCGGTGGTGAGCGCGGCCAAGCCGGGCGACGCAGCGAGGGCGGTGTCGCAGGGACGGTGCGTGCGCCGGCGGCTGTCGCCTCCGATCAGGAGTCCAGCAGGATCGGTGCGATCACCAGGCGTGGCCGCAGCATCACCGCCGAACCGATCTTCGGTCCCGGGCCGCGAACGCCGATCGACACCGGTGGGCGCGACGCCCCGCGGCTGAACGAGGATGACCTCGTCCTGCTGCCGCCACCCGGGAGGGACCGAAGCGGCCGAGTCAGGCCCGAGCGGGTCGTCGGGAGGGTCGACAACGCCCGCGACGTGATCGAGGCGCTGATGCTCGACCGCGGTCTCACCCGCTCGTTCCCCAAGCAAGTCGAGGCGGAGGCAGAGCGCGTCGCCGGCCTGATCGACGATACCGGCCGCGTGGACCTTCGTGACCTCACCACCTTCACGATCGACCCGACCTCGGCGCGCGACTTCGACGACGCGATCAGCGCCGAGCAGCTCGACGACGGCCGGGCACGGGTCTGGGTCCATATCGCCGACGTCTCGGCTTTCGTGCGTCCGGGTTCCCTCCTCGACGAGGAGGCAATCAGGCGCTCGACGAGCGTCTACGTTCCGGGTGCCGTGGAGCCGATGCTCCCGCACTCGCTCAGCAGCGGGGCCTGCTCGCTCGTCCCGGGCGAGGACCGCCTCGCTGTGACCGTGAGGATGGACTTCGACGGCCCCGACTGCGTAGCCAGCGAGGTGCTGAGGACTGTGATCCGCTCCGACGAGAGGCTCGACTACGACGAGGTCGACAGGATCCTGCTCGGCGAGGTCGCAGCCCGTGAACCGTGGGCCAAGCCGCTCGCCGTCGCCCGCGAGGTGTCAGCCGCTCTGGCCAAGCGGCGGGCGGAGCGTCACGCCCTCGCGCTCGACCGCCCGGAGCCTGAGTTCGCGTTCGACGCCGACGGCAACGTGAGCGGCTGGAAGCAGGTCGACCAGACCGAGAGCCACAGGCTGATTGAAATGCTGATGGTGGCCGCCAACTCCGAGGTCGCGCGCCTGCTGGTCGAGCACAAGGCGCCCGCTCTGCATCGGGTCCATGAGCGCCCCGATCCCGCCGCAGTCGACCTGCTGCTCTCGCGGTTGGAGTCGCTCGACATCCCGACTCCGCCGGCACCGAAGGCGATGACGCCGTCCGACGCCGTTCGGATCTCGGCCGAGGCCTCGGTCCTCGTCGATCATTGGACCCGCAGGGAGCAGCGCGGCAGGCTCGGGATCACGACTCTCGTCCTGCGCGCCCTGCAGCAGGCCCGTTACGACAGCAAGCCGCTTGGCCACAGCGGTCTCGGGCTCGAGCACTACTGCCACTTCACCTCACCGATCCGCCGCTATCCGGACATCGTCTGTCACCGGGCGATCCTCTCCGCGCTCGGCCTGGGGGAGGACAAGCCCTCCTCGGCTGGAATGGCCGAGCTGGCGGAGTGGACGAGCGCACAGGAGCGCCGCGCGATGGTGATCGAGCGTGACGCCGACGACATCGCGAGCTGCTTCCTGCTCGCCCGGGAGATCGCGGTCGGGGGGATCGACACGGTCTTCGACGGTGAGATCGTCGGGGTGATCGGAGCCGGTCTGTTCGTCGACTTCGGTGGCGGGTTCGAGGGCATGCTTCCCGTCCGCAGGCTCCATGGGGGCTGGTGGGACACCAACCCCGAGCAGACGATGCTGGTGGCAGACAGCGGCAAGCGGCTCAGGCTCGGCGACCCGATCAGGGTCGAGGTGGGTCGTGTCGACTGCCCGAGGGGGCGCTGTGACCTGTACCCGGCGAGCCGCCGGGACTAGGCTTCGGAGCGGAGGAGCCAGATGGCCAAGTCGAAGGCGAAGTCGAACAAGGGCGGGATCAAGGAGCCGATAACGAGCGGGATCGTCGCCAGCAACAGGCGCGCCTCCCACAAGTACGAGTTCCTCGAGAAGATCGAGTGCGGGATCCAGCTGCGCGGAAGCGAGGTCAAGTCGTTGCGCCAAGGGGCCGCCCAGTTAGCCGACGCCTATGCGAGCGTCGACCGCGGCGAGGTCTGGCTGCACAACATGCACATCCCGCATTACGCACCCGCGGCCGGGGAGAACCACCCACCGGAGCGTTCACGCAAGCTCCTGCTCCACAGGCGGCAGATCGAAAAGCTGGTCGGCCAAACGGCGGAGAAGGGCTTGACGCTCGTCCCGACCAAGGTCTACTTCTCGGGTCGCACCGCGAAGGTCGAACTCGCTGTCGCCCGGGGCAAGCAGCTGCATGACAAGCGCCGTGACATCAAGGAACGCGAAATGAAGCGCGAGATGGAGCGGGCAGCCGGCACCAGGCGTCGCTGAGCGCAGATCGGGCGGCGAGCGCCGCTCATTGCAGATCCTTGCGGCTGGCGATCGCCGAGGCGAGTGCCCGGGCCAGCTTCGCATAGCCCTTGGGGGTCGGGTGGGTTCCGTCCTGTGTCCAGCGCGAGGCCGTCGACCGCGTCCAAAGCCCAGCGAAGGCGTTGACGTAGTCGCAGCGGTTGCGGCCTGCGGCTGCCCTCGCGATGGCGAGGTACGCGGCAGTTCTCGCGGAAGGCAGCCTCGGATTGGGGGCGTGGGGCACGTACATGCAGCCACCGGTCTGCGTCGCGAGTTCGAACCGAGCATCGAGGGATGCGTCGAACCGGCCTCTCGCGATGTTCGGCGGCCGGCCGAAGTCCTCGATGAACTCGTCGTTGGTTCCTCGAAGGTTCACGGTGAGGTCGGCCCGCAGCAGCCTCAAGGCCGCCAGCTGGGCTGGCGCAATGTCCTCCGACGAGAGGGAACTGGACCTTGCGACCCGGTTGATCACGAGGGCACGGCCTGGCGTTCGAGTCCGTTCGGCGACCGCCCCGAGGAACGTGACGGCTCCGCCTGCATTCCCGACTGCCAGGCTGTGCGTGCCGTCAGTCAATCCTTCGAGGTCATGGCGCTGGGGCATGCCCGTCGGGTTGCCCGAACCCGTCCCGAAGACCAAGGTCCTCGGGCTTGGGCCGGCCGCAGAGAGACTCACTTTCCCGGTTGTCGTCAGAACGGGCCGATCAAGGGAAACGCAGGGACAGGCGAGTCCGCCAAGCAGTCCGGTTGCCTTGAACGCAGTCACCTTCGTGCCGGATTGAAGGCCCGGTCCGGAGAGCGACTGCCCCGGAATGAACTCACCGCTCCCCAGCTGGATTCCGGCGATCGTCCTGCTGCCCGCGACCAGCGAGTCGACGGTCGCCGAGACCTGATCGACCAGTACCTTCACCGTCCCGTCTTCGCCGGCATTCCCTGTGATGACCGAGATCGAGTCGCCGGTAACCCGTGTGCTCGTCCAGGAGCCTGGTTCCCGGGACGTGGACGGCATCCCGTCGGCCCCTTCGGATGCCTTGGCGGTGAGATGCTGGCCGAGGTCGAACCACGTTCCCGTCCGCCTCCAGGGTGTGGACACAGGGATTCCTGCGGGCAGGCAGCCGACGCCCCCCGAGCAGGCCCGGTGAGCCGGAACGTAGCCGGTACCGCCGGATCGCCAGCCATATCGCGTTGCGCTGCGCGAGCTGAGAAGTTCCTTGAGTACGAGCGATCCCAAGTCCGTGCCGGGATTTGCGTACGTTGAGAGGCTCTCGGTGATCGAGTCGCCGACCAGCACGATCCGGATCGGCCGCGCGTCGGCCGGTCGGCTACCGAGTGTCAGGGTGGCAAAGGCGAGGAGAAGGGCCACCGTTATCGGCCTCGCTGTCTGCACGCGCGAAGGATAATCCAGCTGTTGAGACGGTGCTCCGCTTGCCTCAGGCCGCGCTGCGCTGCCGGCGGACCGCGGTCACTCACTGTGCAGGACACCCTTCCGTCCGGTGGCTAGACTGGGGACACAACACCCACGGGGACGACAGGCTTCGACGCGGTTGGATCGCGGGGGTGGTTGCGAGTCGAGGTGCCGGTTGGCCTCGTTAATCCACCGGCAAAAACCATAAGTGCGGACTCTCACGAGTACGCCCTCGCTGCCTAGCAAACACTAGGTGAGTGAGGTGTCGGCCCCCGAAGCCTGCGGCGGGGATCGCCGGCATCAACAGCAGGATCACCCGGTGAGGAAGGTCCTCGCCGATCCGGGGACATCAACCAGGAGGGCTGGTCCCGGGACACCCCGCCGGTGCGGCGACATCGGGACGAGATCTGAGCACCGGACACGCTCGTAGACACCACCTTCAGCGCAACTGCGGACGCGGGTTCGACTCCCGCCGTCTCCACTTATCTCAGGGATTCCGACCTCCCTCCGGCCTCGATCAGGCACCGGGGGGAGGCGGACCTGTGCCGCGCGACCTAGCCGGCCATGCGACGAAGGCCGCCGACAGGACCCTGGGGGCCCACCCGGCGCAGGGATCGCGCACGGCGCATGCTTTCCGCTCCCTTGTCGGCGAGGACCTTCACTCGATCCCCCGGGAAGAGGTCGGTGATCGATCGCCTACCGTCTCCGTCACCGTCCTCGACGTTGCGGAGTCTGGCTCCGGACAGGTCGAACCAGAGTCTTCGGCTCGAGCGCTCATCCTCGACTTCGATCCGGTCGTTGATCGGATCGAGCGCTGTCAGGCGGCCAATCACCTCCTCGGTGCCTGCTGCGTGCGCGTCCTTGCGGCTGCTGCGCGGTGGCGCAGCGTTGGCGTTGCGATGTGACTTGAAGGGCACTTGGACTCCTTTCGGGGTGCTTGGGCTTTCTCGTCACAACAGATGAAACAGGGGCGGCGTAAAGCGGCACTAAACGAAGGCGGGAGGCGAGGGTCTTCAGCGCCGGGCCTCGTGCTCGAGCAGCCAGCGCTTCGCCTCGCTGCCGCCGCCGTATTGGCCGATCGCGCCGTCGGAACGGACGACCCGGTGGCAGGGAATGACGATCGCGATCGGGTTCGAGCCCTCGGCGGTGCCAACCGCACGGGCGGCCCCGGGTCGGCCGACCGCAGCGGCGAGCTCGCCGTACGACAGCGTCGCGCCGAACGGGATCCTTGAGGTCCGCATCAGCACGTCCCTGCGGAAGTCGGTCAGGCCGATGAGATCGAGCGGGAGGTCGAACTCCAGTCGATCCCCGCTGAAGTAGTCACCGAGCTGAAGTACGGCTTGCTCGAGCGGGGCAGGTCGGTCGTCTCCCACCCCTCGTTGAGGGATTTGACCGAGACCCCGGCTGTCGGTGCCCGCTTGGAAGGAGACGCTCACGAGCGCAGCCTCGGTCGCCGCGATGAGCAGCGGTCCGATCGGAGTATCCATCCGCTCGGCCGCCACAGGCGCTCGCTCGGCCGTTCCGGAGGCGTCCCGCCCTGTCACTGCTCCCGCCTCTTGCACGCGCGCCGGTGGGCTGGTCGTCCCCTTTCCCTTGACAGGGTCCGGGGGCGGCGGAGGATGGAGCCGTGGCAGTCCGGGCCGAAGTACTCACCACCGAGTCGGACCGCGAGGTCTCGGCGGCGTCGCGAGCCGTGCTGGCGGCGGCGCTGCCGATCACCGGCGACGCAACCGACTACGACGGGCTGCTCGAGCGGATCGGCAATTCGAGGATCGTGATGATTGGCGAGGCGTCCCATGGCACTCAGGAGTTCTACTCCGAACGGGCGCGGATCACCCAGAGGTTGATCGCGGAGCGCGGCTTCACGGCTGTCGCGATCGAAGGCGACTGGCCCGATTCCTGGCCCGTCAACCGCTACGTGCGCGGGCTGGCGGCCCACGACGATCCCGAGCGGGCGCTCGGCGCCTACCGTCGCTTCCCGACCTGGATGTGGCGGAACACCGTGGTCACCGAGTTCATCGCGTGGCTGCGTACGTACAACGCCCGAATCGGCCCTGAAAGCGCGAGGGTCGGCTTCTACGGCCTCGATCTCTACAGCCTCTACGAGTCGATCGAGGCTGTGATCGAATATCTCGAACGGGTCGACCCGCGGGCCGCAGCGAGAGCTCGGGAGCGCTATTCGTGCTTCGAGGCGTTCGGGACTGAGAGCGTCAGGTACGGCCGCGAGGTCTCCCTGGGTGTCGGTGAGCCTTGTCGCCGCGAAGCGGTAGCCCAACTCGTGTCGCTGCAGCGTCACGCAGCCGATTGGCTGAGGCGTGACGGCTTCACTGCCGAGGACGACTTCCTCCATGCCGAGGTCAACGCGAGGACCGTCAGCGACGCAGAGGAGTACTACCGGTCCATGTTCACCGACCCGCACGGCTCTTGGAACCTCCGCGACCGCCATATGGGCGACACGCTCGATCGGCTGATTGCCCATCTCGCCCGCCACGGCCACGGGGGCGGGGTGGTCGTCTGGGCTCACAACTCGCACGTCGGCGATTCGCGGGCGACCGAGATGAGCACGCGCGGCGAGTTCACCCTCGGCCGGTTCGCACGGGAGCGTCACGGCGCGGATGTGGTGCTTGTCGGGATGACGACCCACAGGGGCACTGTTACGGCTGCGTCGGACTGGGGGCTGCCGGGGATGCGTCGGCATGTTCGTCCGGCCCTCGAAGGGAGCGTCGAGCACCTGCTCCACTCCACCGGCCTGCCGGCCTTCCTGGTGATCCCCGACCCGGGCAGCGGCGTTCACAGGAGACTGGGTGAGCGCAGGCTCGAGCGGGCAATCGGCGTTGTCTACCGCCCACGGACCGAGCGCGAGAGCCACTACCGATGGAGCCACGTCGCCGATGAGTTCGACGCGATCGTCCACATCGACGAGACCGACGCGCTCAAGCCACTGGAAGGAACCGCCGAGTGGCGACGCGGCGAGCCACCCGAGACCTACCCGAGCGCCCTCTAGACCCGCCGATGCTCGAGCCGTGGACCCCCACCCGCGCATTCAGCGACCGGCGCGAAGCCGGCCGTGCGTTGGGAGCTGCCTTCGCCGCCCTCGCCGAACCCGACCCGATCGTGCTCGCACTCCCGCGCGGAGGCGTGCCGGTGGCGAGGGAACTGGCGGATGCGATCGGCGCTCCGCTCGACGTGTTGCTCGTCCGAAAGATCGGGGCTCCAGGCCAGCCGGAGCTCGGTATCGGGGCGGTGGCGGAGGGGGGAGTGCGGCTGATGGACCGAACGGCTGTCAGTCGGCTCGGGATACCGCCGATGTCGCTCGACGCTGCGGTCGACCGTGCCGAAGCGGAACTCGCCGATGCCACCTCCCGGTATCGGGCGGGCCGGCCGCCGCTCGAGTTGGCCGGCCGGACCGCTGTCGTCGTCGACGACGGCCTCGCCACCGGGGGCACGGCCGCTGCCGCTCTGCAAGCCGTCCGGCGGATGGGCGCCAAGCGGGTCGTCCTCGCCGTTCCCGTCGGGGCGCCGGAGGCCTGCGAGAGGATGCGATCCGAAGCCGACGAGGTCGTCTGTCTCCTCGTTCCCTCCGCGCTCTCGTCGGTCGGTCAGTGGTACTCGGATTTCGGGCAGGTCAGCGATTCCGAGGTCTTGGCCCTCCTGGGTAGGTCCAACGGGGCCGCCGCCGCTGCCACGGGTGGCACGATCGAGCGGCCGGTCGGGATCGACATCGGGGGTGGGGTGGTGCTCAACGCCGACCTGGCGGTACCCGATCGCGCTATCGGGCTGGTGATCTTCGCCCATGGGAGTGGCAGCAGTCGGCTCAGTCGCCGTAATCGCCGGGTCGCCGAGGTTCTCCAGCAGCACGGGCTCGCAACCCTGCTGCTCGACCTCCTAGCCCAATGGGAGGAAGGCGACCGGGCCAAGGTATTCGACGTCCACCTGCTCGCTGCCCGGCTGCTTGCCGCGCGGGAATGGGCGGCTGCGCAGCCGGGGGTCGGTGATCTCCCGGTCGGGCTGTTCGGAGCAAGCACCGGAGGCGGGGCAGCACTGGTGGCAGCGGCGGGGCGCCCGGGGTTCGCCGCAGTTGTGTCGCGCGGGGGGAGGCCCGACCTGGCCGGCTCCGCTCTTGTCGATGTCGCGTCGCCCGTAATGCTGATCGTCGGTGGGGCCGACCGGGAGGTGCTTGCGCTCAACAGGCTCGCCCAAGGCAGGCTGCGCTGCGAGTCGAGGCTCGAAGTGGTGCCGGGGGCAACCCACCTGTTCGAGGAGGAGGGGGCGCTCGAAGTCGTCGCTTCGCTGGCAGCCGACTGGTTCCAGGCGAAGATGCCGCCTCGTCCGGCGTCGGCTGCCTGACGGCCTCAGTTCCCGAGGAACAGGTACTCGGTCGGGTCGAAGCGCTCCGTGCGGGAGACGTACTGGTGCATGTAGCCCGGCCAGTTGGCGACGATCCGGCCCGTGTCGTCGCGGTACCACGAGTCGCACCTGACCCACGCCGTGCCTCGGAACGAGTCCTGGACTTCGCGGTCGGAGGCCGCTTCGATCTCCGGCCGGACCTCGATCGCAGCGGAACCCCTTGCCCTTACCGATTCGACCGCCTGCCGAATGTATGAGGCTTGCGCCTCGAGGTAGACGAGGATCGAGCCGCCGGACGTGTTGGTGTTCGGCCCGTACATCAGGAAGAGCGATGGGAATCCGGGAACGGTCATCCCCAAGTGGGCGTGCGGTCCGTCGCGCCAGGCATCCTCGAGCTGGAGCCCGTCGCGACCGGTGATGCGCATCGGGAACATGAAGTCATTGGTCTTGAACCCGGTCCCGAAGATGATGCAGTCCATCTCGCGCTCGACTCCGTCGCCGGTCACGATCCCCGTCGCGGTGACCCGCTCGATCGGGTCGGTGACGAGGTCGACGTCGGGGCGCTCGAACACGGGCAGGAAGAACGAGCTGAACAGGACCCGCTTGCAGCCGAAGGTGTAGTCGGGGGTCAGCTTCCTCCGCAGTTCCGGGTCCTTGACTTGAGAGCGCATGAAGAGCGTCGAGCGAAGTTTTCCGATCCGGCCGACGCTCCGCGGATGCCTGATCATCAGGGTCAGGCACTCGCCGTACCAGAAGATGAACTTGCGCCTGAATGCCTGCAGTCCCGGAACCCTGCGAATCGCGAAGGCCACCGGCTTGGGGTAGCGACGGTTCTGTCTCGGCATGAACCAGTTCGCGGTTCTCTGGAATACGGTCAGGTGGGCGCACTCCTCGGCGAGCGGGGGGACGAACTGGACCGCACTCGCCCCGGTGCCGATCACGGCGACCCGCTTGCCGCGGAGGTCGTAGCCGTGGTCCCACTCCGCGGAGTGGAACGAGTGGCCCTCGAACTCCGAGAGTCCGTCGATCCTCGGGTAGGCGGGCCGGTGGAGCTGCCCGGTGGCGACGATCACGGAGTCGGCCTCCAACCGGTCGCCGTTGGATGTGGTCAGCGTCCAGAGTCCGGCGCGCTCGTCCCACGAGCAGGAGTCCACCCTGATTGCAGTCCGGACGAGCCCCTCGACCCCGTGTTCTGTCGTGACCGAGCGGATGTAGCCGAGGATTGCCGGCTGGGTCGGACAGAGGCGCTCCCAGTCCCGCCTCTGGGCGAACGAATACGAGTAGAGGTGACTGGGGACGTCACATGCGGCTCCCGGGTAGGTGTTGTGGAGCCAAGTCCCGCCGACGCCCGGCCCGGCCTCCAGCAGGACGACGTCCTCGATCCCGTGTCGGCGCAGCTCGATCGCGGCCGCGATCCCGCCGAATCCCGCTCCGATGATCGCCACCCTTGGGCTTCGGTTACTTAGCACGACGTGAGCCTACCCCGGAGGGCCGGGTTCAGTCGGTCGCGCTGGATCCGGCTTCGAGCAGAGCTCGAAGGTCCCGGTGGGCCATCACGACTGCGGGATTGCGCTGCAGCGAACGGAGGTAGTTGCTGCCGAAGCTGTCGTTCGGATCGGGCGGGGCGACGAGTTCTGCGGCTCGCTGCGCGATCGGTGCGACCTCGACGGGGCGCCCCTCGGCTGAGGCCGTGGAGGTCTCTTGGTCAAGCCGCGCGGCAAGGGCGGAGAGCTCACGCAGCCAAGCCAGGCGTGGGTCTTCGAGTGCCGCCTTGAGAACCTCGTTCGGGCTCATCTTGCGACCGGTTGCGCGCTCGAGTTCGATCACCTGGCCGTTCAGCAGCTCGCGGTGGAGGTCGAGCAGGGCCGATCGGAGCCGGCCCGGGTCCGGCGGCGGGACTTTGGATCCATCGCTCACGCCGCGAGTGTACGGCTGGAGCCGAGCGGCGAGCGTCGCCTTGGGGGCGCTGCCCGGGTCAGTCGAGCCGGAAGATCCGGCTGGCGTTCGACGAGAGGAAGAGCTCGCGGTTCTCGTCGTCCAGCCCGAGCGAGTCGAGGTCGGCGAGGGCTCTCTCGGGGAGAATCATCGGAGAGTTCGATCCGAACATCACCTTGTGGCGACCGCCGCGGGTCTTCATGTAGGAGACGAGCTCGGCCGGGATCCGCTTCGCCGTATAGGCCGAGGTGTCGATGTGGACGTTCTCGTGCTTCCTGGCAACGGCGATCATCTCCTCGGTCCAGGGGTAGCCGATGTGCCCGCAGACGATCACCAGCTCGGGGAAGTCGATCGCCACCTGGTCGATGTAGGGAATCGGTCGGCCAGGTTCACTCGGCATCAGCGGCCCCGTATGCCCGACCTGGGTGCAGACGGGAACTCCGAGTTCGACGCACTCGGAGTAGAGCGGATAGAAGCGGCGGTCGGTCGGTGGCGCGTTCCACAGCCAAGGGAGGATCCGCAGGCCCCGGAAGCCCTGTTCCCGGACCCTGCGCCTCAGTTCCCTCACGGCCTCCATCGGGCGGTCGATGTCGACCGCTGCGAGGCCGACGAACCTGTCCGGGTGCTGCTCGACCCAGCCTGCAACCTCGTCATTGGAAATCATCGCCCCGTGGCGTGGCGAATGCCATGCCGAGAGCGTCGCCTTGTCGACGCCGCCGGCGTCCATCGCCGCGACGGTCAGCGATATCGGGATGTCCCCGGTAGGGATCTCGCCGCCGGTCCAGCGGCGCAACGACTCGAAGATGTCGCTCGAGAGCATCCTCGGGGTCGGATGCTGCATCCAGGCGTCAATGATCATCTGTTGATCATCGCGCTTGTCGGGCGGGCGGGGCCGGGCCACCGAGGCTCTTGTCCATCGCCGAGTGGAGCGACTTGCGGCTGATGCTCGATTCGCTCACCGGGACTGCACGGTAGGCAAGGATCTGGCTCTGGGGAAGGATGAGGGTCAGGACCACCGTCCC
The DNA here is from genome assembly GCA_037131165.1 of Actinomycetes bacterium. Lineage (GTDB taxonomy): Bacteria > Actinomycetota > Thermoleophilia > Solirubrobacterales > Solirubrobacteraceae > WLNJ01. Next base: position 32,578 of record JBAXRO010000003.1, read on the forward strand.
GTCCGGCGTCGTCTCGGTTATTCGCCTCGTTCCGCCCCAGTCGATCAGGGCGTTGCCGCTCGGCAGGACGCGGTAGCTGCCACAGATCGATGACTTGGGGACGGCCGGGTCAGTGATCTGCGAGATGAACGTCGCCGTCTTGGCTGCGGGGTCGATCCGGTAGCGGACCGCGCGTGGCGCACGAACGAAGCCGTCCTTCGTCGTGCCGTTGTCGAATACGCTCAGGGTGCCGTCCGCCAGGAGCCTTGCGTCGTGCTGCCCGACGAGCGGGCGGGTCTCGGGATCGCCGATCACCGTGAGCCGTTCGGGGGTGGAGCGGCCACCGAGCTGCCAGAGCGTCTCTCCGGTCTTGCGGCTTACGTTGAGGACGACGTCGTACGCCCTCAGCGAGACGATTGCCGAGTCGCTGCCGTTGGCGGACACCGAGTTGGCATGAACGAGGTCGTATGCCTCGCCGCTGCCGTCGCGAAGCGGGATCGGCCGCTCAAGCCCACCCGTGACCCCGGGCGTCGTCTTGGTTGCCGACTTCCAAGTCCAGAGGACCTGGTTGGCGGGCGATACCTCCCTGACAACCCCGTCGAAGACCGTCGAATTGCTCGAACCGCCGAGGCTCCTCAGGTTGACTCCGTCGCGACGCTCGTAGGCGATTGTCAGCCACGACCCGGAGGAGGTTCGCGCGATGTCGTGCTGATCGAGCAGCACCCCGGGCGGCTGGACCGTCGCTTTGACAGTGCCGTCGAGCCCGCGGACGATCCAGCGGCCGAAGCTGCCGCCCTGGAACGGGTTCGGCTGCAGCTCCTCGAAGTGGACGATCGAGCTCGAGTCGACCTGCTCGACCTCGGTGGCGTTGGTCACGGTCCGGTACCACCAGACAGGGGTTCCACGCCTGTCGTACATCACGATGTAGTTGCTGCTGGCGCCGAGGAACGGGTTGGGGCGCGGGACCATCAGTACCCAGTCGACCGAGGGATTCCCGGTCGCGGTTGCGGTGAGGACGGGGAGGTCGGCGGGTTGGCAGCGAACCGAATAGGTCGTCCGTTTGACGAGCCTGCCGCGCGATCGGTTTTCGACGAGGAAAGTCGTTCGCTTGCCAGGGGTGAGCTTCGTACTGACCAGGGTGTTGCCGGCTCTCGCCCGCGCGGTTCCCCAGCCGACCGAGACCCCGTTGGGCGACTTCGCAGTCAGGCGGACACTCCCATCCGGGCAGGTCACCGAGTAGTCGAGCACGGCCGGGTCGAAGGCCGGCGTCATCGCAGGGATCGACGAAACCGCAGGCGCCGGGAGCGGCGCCGGTGTTGCTGCCACTGCCGCCGAAGGGATGGCCGCAACGGCCAGACCGGCAGCCGCGAAGCTCATTGCGCGCAGTCTTCCGGCTCCCTCGTTCACTGTTCGATTGTACGGTTTCCGGGCTCCCGGTTCACCGCCTCGGTTCCAGCAGGAGCGACCGCTCGGCCAGCCCGCCTGACGACCCATCGGCGGATCTCGTCGGCTCCCCAGACGATCAGTGGGAAGGGGGCGACGAACGCGAGCTCCTGCGGTCCGAGCGCCGCCGTTGCCATCAGGTCCTGAAGGGGAGGCAGGTAGATGATCGCCAGTGCGATCAACAGCTCGAAGAGGATCCCCCAGAGCAGGAGAGGGTTGCTCAGGAAGCCGATCGAGCGCAACGACACCCGTTCGGTTCGGGCGGCGAAGGCTGTCCCGATCTGGCACATCACCATCCCGAAGAAGGTCATGCTGGTCGCCTGCAGGTAGCCCTGATGCAGCGGCGTCCCAGGCCCGGTCGGGTCGCCCGGCGACCAGCCGGCCCGAGTCAGCACCCAGAAGAACCCGGCCATCTCGAGCGCGGCCGAGATCAGGCCGACGAACAGCCAAGCCCTGATCAACATCCCGCCCCGCACGACTCCCTCCGTTCGCGGCCTCGGCCTGCGTCCCATCAGACCGGGTTCGGCCGGCTCGCGCCCGAGCGCAAGCGCCGGCAGGGTCTCGGTGCCGACGTCGATCGCCAGCAACTGGGGGACCGTCAAGGGCAGGGGGACGGCCCCGCCTGCCAGGGCGAACACCAGGAATGGAACAACCTCGGGAGTGGCGTGGGCGAAGATGTAGAAGATGAACTTGCGGACGTTGTCGTAGATCCGTCGGCCGGCTCGGACCGCGGCGACGATCGTCGCGAAGTTGTCGTCCACCAGCACCATCGTCGAGGCCTCGCGAGCGACGTCGGTGCCGGAGCGGCCCATTGCGATCCCGATGTCGGCCTTGCGCAAGGCCGGGGCGTCGTTGGCTCCGTCCCCGGTCATCGCAACGACGTGTCCGCGGTCACGCAGGCCGTCGGCGATCCTCAGCTTTGCCTGGGGCGAGCTGCGCGAGAAGATCACCGGGCGCTCCGTGCCCAGCAGCGCGCTGAGCTCCGAGTCGTCCAGGGTCTCGAGTTCGGCCCCGGTGACGACGAGCGGGTCCTCGTCGACGATCCCGACGTCCCGGGCGATCGCGGTCGCCGTGAGGCTGTGATCGCCGGTCACCACGATGATCCGGATCCCTGCACGCCTGCAGTCGGCGACCGCCTCGCGGACCTCCGGCCGGGGCGGATCCACCAGAGCTGCGAGGCCCAGCAGGCAGAGGCCGCTTTCGGCCTCCTCGCGGCGCGACGGTGGTTCTTCCCCTGCCGGGATCCGGCGCCGAGCGACCGCGAGGACGCGCAGTCCGTGTGAGGCGCTGTCGTTGACGACCCGCTCGACAGCTTCCCGCTGATCGCCGTCGAGCGGCCGTTGGCTCCCGTCGCCGGCCAGGTAGTGCGAGCAGATCGGCAGCACCGTTTCCGGCGCACCCTTGGTGTCGATCCAGAGGTCGGAGTTGCGCCGGTCGACCGTCGTCATCCGCTTGAGCGCCGGATCGAAGTGGAACTGGCCCAGTCGGTTGCCGAGCCGGGTCTTCGAGTCCACCGCCACCCCCAGCTCGCGCGCGGCTCTGAGCATCGCCACCTCGGTCGGGTCTCCGCTCGACTTGAGTTCGTCGATCGTCGCGTTCGAGCAGGCGGCCATCGCGATCGCGAGCTCGCGGTACGAGCCGCCGTCCGGCGCCCATAGCGAATGGACGCTCATCCGGTTCTCCGTCAGCGTCCCCGTCTTGTCGGTGCAGATCACCGACGTCGATCCGAGGGTCTCTACCGCGCTCAACCGCTTGACGACTGCGCCGCGCCTGGCCATCTCGCGGACTCCGACCGCCAAAGCCAGGGTAATCACGGGCAGCAGTCCCTCGGGGACGTTTCCGACCAGAATCCCGATCGCGAAGATCGTCGAGTCGCCCAGCGGAAGGTCGGCGCCGATCATCGCGATCGGGATGAACGCGAGGCCCATGGCAATCGCGATCCCGGCGATCAGCCACGCGACTCTCCTGACCTGCTCCTCGAGGGGGCTCGGTTCGCTGTCGACCCGCTCCGACAGCGCGGCGATCCGGCCGAGCTCCGAGTTCATGCCGGTCGCGAAGATCACCGCTCGGGCTTCTCCCTCGGTGCAGGTCGTCCCGGAGAAGACCAGCTCGCGTGCCTCGAGCAGCGGTAGGCCGACACCGTCCGGTTCTGAACTGCGCAGAGTCGGCATCGACTCGCCGGTAAGCGCTGAGAGGTCGACCTCGAGCGAGCCCTGCAGGAGTCGGGCATCGGCCGAGACCCGGTCGCCCTCGGCGATCACGAGGACGTCACCCGGCACCAGCAGCGAGGCATCGACCGAGCGGACCTCGCCGTCGCGCAGGACGTTGGCCTTCGGCGGCAGGTAGGCAGCGAGAGCTTCCACAGCCCTTTCCGCTTGGATCTCCTGAGCGAACGCGAATCCCGCGTTGACGACGATCACGATCACGATCGCGGCGCCGATCGGAGCGATTCCGGCAATCCAAGCCAGTCCTGCGGCGGCCCAGAGGAGAAGGGCGAGCGGATGGATGAACTGGCGAACGAGCTGGCCGGGCCAGCGGCGTCCTGCGCGCCTGACGAGCTGGTTGGGGCCGAACTGGGTCAATCGGCGTTCGGCCTCGCGAGAGCTGAGGCCATCGGCGCTCGTCCGCAGGTCGCGGAGCAGGATTCCGACCCGCCCGGTGGGATCGGGGGACGGCAATGCCGAGCCTGGTTCGGAAGTGCGCTGCTGCCCCTCTGCGTGTCCTGCGGCCTGCACGTACCAAGTGTCTTGGAGCCGCGCGCGATCGTGGGCATTTCGCAGTTGGCCGCCGATTCGCGGTGGGCGGCTGGTAGAAGTCGCCGATGCACTCCAGTCGATGGTTGTCCGTCCCGCTTCTGCTCTCCCTCTCACTCGCCACGGGCTGCGGCTCCGGGGCAAGCCCGACGACGAGCACCGCCGCACCGGTCGGCGGGGGTATCGGCGGCCCTGCGAAGTGCACGCCGGGCCAGATCTCCAAGGCCGTCTCCGGTGCAGTGGAGAGCCGCAACACGAACGCTGTGATCGACGGACGGAACTTCCGTTGTGCCGATGGGTGGGCGGTGGCGAGGGCGCTCGTCGGCGAGCCTCCCAATCAGGTCCCCGAGGTGATGATCTTCGAGGCCGAAGGACAGTTCTGGATCCCCAAGGACCGGGAGGCGGTTTGCGGCAATCCGCCTCAGGTGCCGCAAGCGCTCTACGGCGAGGCCTGCGAGCCCGACTGAAGCCGGTCCATGCCGGGGGTAGGCTCGTCGCCAGACGCCATCCGAACCACGAGGGAGACCAAATGCACGAGACCTTCTTCCAGACCTGGGACCTGAGCGGTCTCGAGTTGCCCAACCGGCTGGTGATGGCCCCGCTGACGAGGATGAGGGCATCGGCCGAAGGGGTGATGGGGCCGCTGAACGCCGAGTACTACGCACAGCGCGCATCGGCAGGCCTGATCATCTCGGAGGGGACCTTTCCCCATCATTCGGGCAAGTCGTACCCCGGGCAGCCTGGCCTCGAGACCCCCGAGCAGATCGAGGGCTGGCGGCTCGTCACCGATGCGATCCACGGTGCCGGCGGGCGTGCGTTCGTCCAAGTGATGCATGGCGGGCGGATCAGCCACGAGCGGATCATCCCCGGCGGGCTGCAGCCGGTCGCGCCGAGCGCGGTCAGGCCCGAGGGCATGGCACGGTTGGCGGGCGAGAAGCTCCCGCTCCCGACCCCGAGGGCGATCGAGACCGACGAGATCCCCGTCGTCCAGGAGCATTTCGCGACCGCTTCGGCCAACGCGATCGAAGCGGGATTCGACGGCGTCGAGCTGCACTCGGCCAACGGTTACCTGCTCCACGAGTTCCTCTCCGACGTGACCAACCTGCGCGAGGACGACTGGGGAGGAAGCGTCGCCAACAGGGTCAGGTTCGTTGTCGAGACGGCCGCGCTCTGCGCCGGGCGGATCGGCGCCGGCAGGGTCGGGATCAGGATCAGCCCCGGGCAGAACGTCAACGACATCTCGGAAACCGGGGCGGAGGAGACCTACCCGAGGCTGCTCGAGCAGCTCGAGTCGCTCGGGCTCGCTTACGTCCACGTGATGGAGTCCCCACCCGACGCTGGCTGGTCGGCCGTCGACCTCGTTCGCGGGAGCTGGAACGGGACCCTGATCGTCAACTCCAACTTCACGAACGAATGGCCGCCCGACGTGGCCGAACGCGCGCTGCTCGACGGCCGCGGCGACCTCTACTGCTATGGCCGAAGCTTCATCTCCAACCCGGATCTGGTCGAGCGGATCAGGAACGGGTCGCCGATCGCCCAGGCCGACCCGAAGACCTTCTACGGCGGCGGTCGTGAGGGCTACACCGACTACCCGGCGCTCGCCGAGCAGGCTTGAGCCATGGCCTTCACTCATTCGCTGCGCGTCCGGTATGGCGAGTGCGACCCCCAGGGTGTCGCCTTCAACGCCAACTACCTTGCTTGGTTCGACGTGGCGATCACCGAACTGTGGCGCGAGCGGCTGGGTGGCTACCAGGAGCTGCTTGAGACAGGGGTGGACAGTGTCGTGGCCGAAGCGACCGTCAGGTACCTCAAGCCCGTCGCCTTCGACGACCTGATCGAGCTCGGGGTCACCGTCGGGCGGATCGGCAACACGAGCCTCGTCACCGACCACAGCATCTCCCGTGCCGGCGAGACCTGCGCGGAGGGGGCGATCCGTTACGTGTTCATCTCCGCCGCCGACGGCAGGCCGACCCCGATCCCGGATCGCGTCCGCTCGGCTCTTGAATCGGTCTGACGCTCAGACCGAGGCGGGGTGTGGTGCTTCCGCCTCGGCCAGCAGGGAGTGCAGGTCGAGCGGCGCGGTGACCATCGAGAGCGTCCCGTCGCCGTCGCGCGGCCACTGCTCCGGTGGCCTGTCGCGGTAGAGCTCGAGCCCGTTGCCGTCAGGGTCGGTCAGGTAGAGGGCCTCGCTGACCCCGTGGTCCGAGGCGCCGTCGAGTCGGACCCCCGTGTCGAGGAGTCGCTTGAGTGCGACTCCAAGCGACCGTCGGTCCGGGTAGAGAATCGCGGCGTGGAACAGGCCGGTCGTTCCCGGAGGGGGAGCGGAGCCGCCGCGGCTGGTCCATGTATTCAACCCGATGTGGTGGTGGTAGCCGCCTGCCGAGAGGAACGCCGCCTCGTTGCCGAACCGTTGGGTCAGCGCGAAGCCGAGAGCGTCGCGGTAGAAGGCGATGGCGCGATCGAGGTCTGCGACCTTCAGGTGCACGTGTCCGATCGTTGTTCGGGGGTCGAGCTCAGGCATTGCTTACTGAAGGTTAGCAGTCCAGACTGCCTCGGACTGACGGTAGCCGGGGCCCGGTCAAGGCCGGGCCTTCGGGTGCCATCGGCTCGCGAGGGCCTGCGCAATCGCACTACATCAGTAGTCCAGTTACGATCCACTTGACGCCTTTCCAGCGGCCACAGCCAACCACGAGATCAGCGATCTCAGGAGGAAACGAACCATGGGTGATTTCGAAGGCAGGACAGTGCTCATCTCGGGCGGCAGCCGTGGGATCGGCGAAGCGATCGCCGTCAAGCTCGCATCCGAGGGGGCCAACATCGCCCTGATCGCCAAGACCGACACCCCGGACCCGCGCCTCCCGGGCACCATCCACACCGCCGCTGCCGCGATTGAGGCGGCTGGCGGCAAGGCCCTGCCGATCGTCGGTGACATCAGGGACGAGCAGTCCGTCGCCGATGCCGTCGAGAAGGCGGTCGAGGCGTTCGGAGGGATCGACATCTGCATCAACAACGCTTCGGCGATCAACCTGGCGAAGCCGGCGGACCTGCCGATCAAGCGCTACGACCTGATGCTCGACATCAACGCCCGCGGGGCGTTCGCGGTCATGCAGGCCTGCATCCCGCACCTCAGGGAATCCGACCGGGCTCACATCCTCTCGCTCAGCCCGCCACTCGACAACGACCCCAAGTGGCTTGCCCAGCACGCCCCCTACACCCTCTCGAAGTTCGGGATGTCGATGCTGACGCTCGGATTCGGCGCGACCGAGGCGGAGAACGGAGTTGCGGCCAACTGCCTTTGGCCACGAACGATCATCGCGACGGCTGCTGTCCAGAACCTGCTTGGCGGTGACGAGGCGATGGGCCAGGCCCGGACGCCGGCGATCCTCGCCGCCGCCGCCGCCGTGGTCCTCGCCCGTGACCCCGCGGATTGCACCGGCAACACCTTCCTCGATGACGAAGTGCTGGCAGAGGCCGGAATCACCAATCTCTCCGGCTATCGCGCCGCCCCCGAGGGCGACCTGATCCTCGACGTATTCGTCGACGGATGGGGCGGATTCGGCCCCGACGGCCCGGCTGCCTGAACGCTGCGACACCGAGGCGGGCGGCTCCCGCGATGGCTGGCTGAACCTTTCCGGCCAGTGGCGCCGTATCCAAGTCCGGGTGACAATCGCACTTCTTCCGCATGCCGTCGCGGTGGGGAGTACCATTCGAACCCTGTTCGTTGACTCGCGAGTCAATGAATCGGAATCAGTCCCTCGGATAACAGGATCGAAAGGAAGTACAGCCACATGGCAACAACCGCCCCCGAGCCCACAGCCGAAGAGACACCGGGCGCTGAGCCCAGCTTCTCGCTCGCGCTGAACCAAGACCAGAAGGACCTCGTCGAATGGGTCCACGGTTTCTCCGAGGGAGTCATCCGTCCCGCAGCCCACGAGTGGGATGAGCGTGAGGAGTTCCCGTGGGAGATCGTCCAGGAAGCCGCCAAGATCGGCCTCTACGGATTCGAGGCGATGGGCCAGTTCTTCGCCGATCCGACCGGGCTGAGCATGCCGCTCGTAAGCGAGGAACTGTTCTGGGGAGACGCCGGCATCGGCATGTCGATCCAGGGAACCGGCCTTGCCGTGGCAGCAATCGTCGGCCAGGGAACTCCTGAGCAGATCGGGACATGGGTCCCGGAGTGCTACGGCACCGAGACGGACGTCAAGATCGCCGCGTTCTGCGCCTCGGAGCCCGAGGCCGGATCGGACGTCTCCGCCCAGCGCACAACCGCCAAGTTCGACGAAGCCACCAACGAGTGGGTCATCAATGGCCAGAAGGCATGGGCGACCAACGGTGGCATCGCGAACGTCCACGTGATCACTGCGGTGGTCGACAAGGAGCTCGGCTCGCGTGGCCAGGCGGCGTTCATCATCCCGCCCAACACGAAGGGCTGTGAGCAGGGCGCCAAGGTCAAGAAGCACGGCATCCGCGCATCCCACACGGCTGATATCCACCTCGACGATTGCCGGATCCCGGCGGAGATGGTGCTCGGCGGCAAGGAGAAGCTCGACGAGCGCCTCGCCCGGGTCCGCGAAGGCAAGAAGGCCAAGAGCCAGGCAGCCATGCAGACGTTCGAGGCCACTCGCCCGATCGTCGGCGCTCAGGCCCTCGGCATCGCCCGCGCGGCCTACGAGTACGCACTCGAGTACGCAAAGACGCGCGAGCAGTTCGGCCGTCCGATCATCGACAACCAGTCGATCGCTTTCGATCTCGCCGACATGGCAATGGAGATCGACGCCGCCCGCCTGCTCGTCTGGCGCGCAGCCTGGATGGGTCGCAACGGTGTCGAGTTCAAGAACGCCGAAGGCTCGATGAGCAAGGCGAAGGCCGGCGAGGTCGCAGTCAAGGCGACCGAGCGTGCCATCCAGATCCTCGGTGGGAACGGCTACACCCGTGAGTACCCGGTCGAGCGTTGGCACCGTGACGCCAAGATCTACATGATCTTCGAGGGCACCTCGGAGATCCAGCGGGTCGTCATCTCTCGCGCGATCAGCGGGATGCGCCTGCGCTAGGAAGTTCTCTCGGCGGCTCGGGGTTATCGCCTCGAGCCGCCGGGCGATCCTCTTCGCGACCGTGGTGGGAACTCCGGCCCGCCGGCTCGCCGGTTGCCTGCGCCGGTTACCCTTGGGTTGAATGCGAAGCAGCAGACGGAATCGCACATTCGTGCGAGCCGGCGCTGCCGCTGCCCTGTCCACCGCGGTGGTGCTGGCAGTGGCACCGGCACTCGCCAATCGCGAACAGCGACCGCCGACACGGGCCGTAAAGGCCGTCGGCTCGGTCTCGTGGCCGCTCGACCTCGTTTCGGCCTCGCTCCGCCAGAGCGGGCTCGACCTGCGCTTCTCCGTCAGGACGACCGGCACGATCAGCGCCAAGTCGATCGCCACACAGCCGGGAAGGTCACTCTGCCTCGACCTCTACCGAGCGGTCCCCGGAGCCCCGGTCAGGCAGATCTGCCTGCGGCTCGTCGGCGGCAAGGCGCGGATCGTGCGCGAAGACCTGACGCGCGCGGGGGCGGTCCGGTCCAAGAAGGTGCTCGGAGCGGTCGTGCGTCGGCCGTCGCCGACACAGCTCGACACGAGCTTCTCTGCCGCCGATGTCGGAATTGGAAGGGGGCCGTTCCGCTGGCGGGCGGCCACGACCTGGACGGACGGTGGGGGCTGCGTCGGCTCGGGTTGCGCCGACATCCTCCCACCGAGACCGGCCCGGATCACGTTCAAGGACCCGATCCCCGCGGGCTGCGAGGCGAGCGGGGCCTCGTATCGCTCCAACGGGGCAAGGCGCGGACGGACGGTAGCGATCTCTTATGACGATGGGCCGTCGTCCTACACTCCCGCCGTCCTCAACCTGCTCAAGAAGCATCGCGCCCACGCGACCTTCTTCCAGCTGGGGAACCAGATGGCGGGGCGCTCGGCGATCGAGCGACGGATACTCGCCGAAGGGCACTCGATCGGCAACCATTCGTGGTCCCACCCGGTGCTGTCGGGCGGTGGTTCGCTCGCCGACTCGCAGATCCGGGCGACGAAGGCCAAGATCATCTCCCAGACCGGGTTCAGGCCCTGCCTCTTCCGGCCGCCATACGGCGCCAAGTCGGCCGGCCTGATCCGGATCGCACGGTCGCACGGGTTTCTCACGGTCAACTGGGACGTTGACCCTTCCGACTGGTCGCGCCCCGGGGCAGGCGCGATCGTCTCACGCGTGATGTCGCAGGTCAGGCCCGGCTCGATCATCCTGCTCCACGACGGCGGAGGTGAGCGAAGCCAGTCGGTGGCCGCAACCGATTCGATTCTCAGGCAGTTGGGCAAGCGCGGCTACCGTGTCGTAAGCGTGGAAAAGCTGCTTGGACTCAAGGCGATCTACCGATGAAGGCCCGGATCGCGAACAAGCGTCGTACCTTCAGGTCCTTGCCGATGATGCTGGCGGTGGCGCTGGTCGCCGCCCCGGTGGCTGGTGCCGCGAGCGGCGGGACGGCGCCCGGGTCCTCGAAGCCGCCCGCCCCGAAGTCGAGCAAGAAGAAGTCGACCAAGATCACGTTCCCGATCTCGAAGCCGACGACGCTCGGTGGCTTCCTGACGACCGAGTACTGGCCCGTGCCCGAGAAGTGGTTCGTCGGCAAGAAGGTCAAGGCCCCCGGCCTGACAAAGGCCCACAGGATCGACTTCCTCTATTCCGCGAGGGGAGTCGCGATGGAGGGAGACGGGCTCGACCTCGACAACAAGCCGATCCACTGGGCCACCGGAAGCGGGAACTGGGTGGGGCGCAACGGGCAACCCGGGAGCTACTACTGGGTCGGCGAGATGTTCTGGCGCAACCGCAACGGCGACGTCACCTTCCCGCTCGAGAGGGGTGGTTGGAGCAACGGCAGCTGCAAGAGGTTCGCTGCCAGGGGTAGCAAGTGCCGCTATGTCGGGCCTCGTGGCACCCGCTTCTCGACCGGGCCGTCGACAGGGGCCTCAGGAATAAAGCTCAGGCCGCTGCGGTCCGTCGCCGTCGATCCGAGGGTGATTCGGTATGGGAGTGGTGTCTACATCCCGGCTTACGCGAAGGGTGGCTCCGACGGGTGGTTCTGTGCTGCCGACACGGGCGGGGCGATCAGGGGGCGGCACCTCGACGTGTTCCGCAGAGCCCCCTCCAGCCCGAGCGGTGGGACGAGCCGACGCGGCCAATCGATCCGTGTCTGGCCACCGGACGTAACGAAGCGGCTATACCGGTCGCTCTGCCAGTTTTGAGCGGGGACGACCTCGACGAGCTGAACCTCGACGGTCGCGGGGCGATCGATCGGGAGTTGCTGGCCTGGGCCGGCTCTCACCTTGCCAAGGACGACCCGGCCCGGATCGAGCGGATCCTCAAGGAGATCGAGTCGGGCTTCGCGGCGATGAGCAGGATCGAGCACGCGATCTCGATATTCGGCTCGGCCAGAAGCAGGCCGGGCTCTCCCGAGTTCGAGATGGCTCGTGAGACGGCCAGACTGCTGGGTGAGATCGGCTTCGCGATCATCACCGGGGGCGGCCCCGGAGTGATGGAGGCCGCGAACATGGGCGCCCGAGAGGCCGGCGCCCTGTCGGTCGGGCTGAACATCGACCTGCCCCATGAGCAGGCCCCGAACTCCCATCAGGACCTCTCACTGAGCTTCGAGCACTTCTTCGTCAGGAAGCTGATGTTCGTGCGCTACGCAAGCGGCTTCGTGATCGCCTCTGGGGGCTACGGGACCCTTGACGAGATGTTGGAGGCACTGGTGCTGATGCAGACGGCGAAGATCGAGCACTTCCCGCTCGTCCTGCTTGGCTCCGAGTGGTGGGAGGGCCTGCTCGAGTGGTTCGAGCGGCTGGTCGGGCTCGGGATGATCTCGCAGGGCGACCTCGAGCTGATCCACGTCGCACGGGACCCCGCTCACGCCGTCGAACTGGTCCTCGCAGAGGCCCGACACCCCCGCGCCGCAGGGTCCGGATGAGGGTCCTCGCTGTCCAACCGGACGCCGACGCCCCGCTCGGGCTGATTGCCGGGCCGCTGGCCGCCGCCGGGATCGAGGTCGAAGTCTGGGAACCGCGGCTGGCGACACCGCCGGCCGGGCCGTACGACGGGATCATTGTCCTCGGATCGAGCGCCAATCCCGACGAAGACCGCTTCGAGAGTTGGATCCCCGCGGTCAGGGGAGAGGTGTCGCTGGCGCTCGAGCTCGACATTCCCCTGCTCGGGATCTGTTTCGGCGCTCAGATCCTCACGGAGGAACTCGGCGGGAGGACGGCCAGGCTCGATCGGCCGGAGATCGGCTGGGTCGAACTGCAGCCGACCGCCGATGCGGCCGGCGATCCGCTGTTCGGCGAGATGCCGCCGGGCGGGGTACCGATGCTCCAGTGGCACCAGTACGCGATGGAATCGCCTCGCGGTGCTGTGGCCCTCGTCGAGCCGACCTCCTGCGAGCAGGCTTGGCGAATCGAAGGGCGGGACGTCTGGGCCGTCCAGTTCCACTTCGAGGCCGATGCGGCAATAGCCGCGGACTGGGTCGCAGGGTCGATCGACGAACTCGCGGCCAGAGGGCTTGATCCGTCCGGGTTGAGGGCGGCGTCTCACGCCTCTGCACCGAAGGCCGAGCCGGTCGCCACCGCGATCGCTGCGGGTTTCGCCTCGGTGGTTGCCTCACGCTCTGCATCCTGATCGCTGCAACCTCAACGTCTGCCGGTGGTAGCGTGAATCGGGTTGGGCGAACTCGGGTGGACAGCGATCGCACTGCTTGCGGCTCTCGTCGCGGTGATCGTCTGGGACCTGAGCCAGCGCAGGCACTCGATCCTGCGGACGTGGCCGGTGTTGGGTCACTTTCGCTTCATCTTCGAGGCCGTCGGCCCGGAGCTCAGGCAGTACATCGTCACCAACAATGACGCCGAGCGCCCGTTCAGCCGCGACCAGAGGCGTTGGATCTACGCGACCTCGAAGGGGCAGGACAACCGCTTCGCCTTTGGTACCGACAACGACCTCGACCGGGCGACCAATCACCTGATCGTTCGCCCGGCTGCCTTCCCGCCGCCGGGGTTGGAGCCGACGGCCGGCGAGAGGGCGCCCGTTGCCAAGGTCCTCGGTGGGGCGAGGGGTCGCCGGAAGGCGTTCCGTCCGCAGTCGATCGTGAACGTAAGCGGGATGAGCTGGGGGGCGTTGAGCGGACCGGCGATCGAGTCGCTCAACCGCGGTGCCGCCGAGGCCGGGGCGCTGCACTGCACTGGAGAGGGAGGCATCAGCAATCACCACCGCCATGGCGGGGATCTGATCTTCCAGATCGCCAGCGGCTACTTCGGCTGCCGCGACTCGCGGGGTCGGTTCGACCTCGCGAAGCTTGTCGACCTGTGCGAGGCCAATCCGGTCAAGGCGTTGGAGATCAAGCTCAGCCAGGGGGCAAAGCCCGGTGTCGGTGGGCTGCTGCCGGCAGGCAAGGTGACGAGCGAGATCGCAAGAGTCAGGGGGGTCCCAGCCGGGGTCGACTGCGCCAGTCCGCCCTACCACTCGGCCTTCAGCGACGAGGACTCGCTCCTGGATTTTGTCGAGCGGCTTGCGGATGCGACCGGTCTTCCCGTGGGGATCAAGTCGGCCGTCGGTGACGCAGCCTTCTGGACGAGGCTCGCGTCGCTGATGAAGCCGGGCGACAGGGGAGTCGACTTCATCGTGATCGACGGGGGCGAGGGCGGCACGGGCGCGGCCCCGCTCGTCTTCACCGATCACGTGGCGATGCCGTTCATGGGTGGCTTCGCCGAGGTTTCACGGGTCTTCGGCAGGGCGGGAATCCACGATCGGGTCGTCTTCGTCGGATCGGGCCGTCTCGGCCTTCCCCAGCGGGCGATTGAGGCGATGGCGCTTGGCTGCGACTGGATCAATGTCGGCCGGGAGGCGATGCTCTCGGTCGGCTGCATCCAGGCCCAGCGCTGCCACACCGGAAACTGCCCCTCAGGGGTCGCAACCCAGTCGAAGTGGCTGATGCGCGGGGTTGACACAGCCGACAAGTCACAGCGCGCCGGGCGCTACCTCAAGGGCTTGCGCGACGAGATGGTCGGGGTCGCACGAGCCGCCGGTGCCGCCCACCCGGCCGAGCTGAGCACGGACTCGGTGATGCTGCTCGACGGCAAGCAGCCGGCTCAGAGGGTGGCGGATGTCTACGGAATCGATCCGACGTGGTCCACGCCGTCCAGCGAGGACCTCGAGGCGCTCTATTCGGACTGGCCGGCCCGCCGCCCCGCAGCTGCCTGATCGAGGTTGCCCTGGGCCGCGGGCGGTCGTTCGATGTGCGGGATCTCGATTGCTGAGAATCCAGTTCCGTGCCCGGCGAGGAAGCTCTCGGGGCCGATCTCCCCGATCCGGCCTTCCCGCTCGAGCCTGCTTGCCACTGCGCGCAGCACGGCGAACGCCATCGGCCCCAGGTCGGTCAACTGCTGGTGGTCGTTCTGGCGAGTGTCAAGGTCGACCTGTCCGATCGAGTCGAGCCCACCGGCTCGGTAGGCGTCGATCAGCAGCGCGATGTCGACCCCGTAGCCGGTGAGGAAGGGGAGTGCTTCGAGCAGATCACGGCGTGCCGCAAGCTCGCCTGCCAGTGGCTGCCTCACTCCCGCGAGATCCGGGTAGAAGAGGTTCAGCAGGGGACGCGCCATCAGCTCGGTGACCCGGCCTCCTCCCTCGGGCAGGGTGACCCCGGCCTGGCGGAAGGGACGGCGATAGAAGCCCTTGACGAACGAGAGCCGCGAGTGCTCGACCAGTGGGCCGATCAGCCCGCAGGCGAAGTGCTCGGAGAAGTTCTCGGAGTCGGCGTCGAGGAAGCAGATGATGTCGCCGTCGAGGACCGAGAGCGACCTCCACATCGCGTCCCCCTTGCCCTGGACCGGCCCCAGCTCGGGGTGGAGTTCGCTCTGCCTGTGGACCTCGGCTCCGAGCCGGCTGGCGATCTCCCCTGTTCCGTCGCTCGAGTCGTCGACGACCACGACCTGATCGATCGTCCCGCGCTCGACGAGCGGCATCAGTGCCGCCACGATCGAACCGATCGTCCGCTCCTCATCCCTGGCAGGCAGGCAGACGCTGATCCGCTCGTCGCGTCGCGCCGCGATCCTCCCAGCCGGGAATTCGGCATGGTGGAAACTGTTGCTTCGCAGCCATCCTGCGGCTGTGGTCATGCGCTCAGGATGACGGAGATCGCGCCGGAAAGCAGGAGTGCGATGGCCCTCGTCACGAATCAGCCGCCGTGTTCGGGCTGCTCCGGCGGGTCGGCCTTTCCCGATTTGGCGGCCGGGCCTTCGCCGAGTCCAAGCCTGTACTGGCCGTCGGCGTCCCAGAAGTCGAGGGTCGTCGAGCCATCGAGCCGCTGCCCAAGGCGGGTGCGATTCGCTCCGTCGGGGTCGGAGAGTTCCAGTCCGGAGAGGCCGTCGCCCCAGATCCCGAGCCTTGCCCTGTTTGTCCCGGCTCCATCCCACAGTTCGACTCCGCTGGCCCCGTTGGGCCATTCGCCCAGACCGGCCCTGAAGCGCCCGGCCGGGTCGCTCAGCTCGACGCTGGTGCCGCCATCGGGCCGCTCGCCCAACCTGCCCCGCAGCGTGCCCTTGGCGTCGAGCAACTCTGCTCCGGTGGCACCGTTGGGCCAGTGCCCGAATCCAGCCCGGTAGGCCCCGTCCGGATCCCAGAATTCGACCGAAGCGCTGCGATCCGGCTCAGGCCCGTGTGCCAGCAGCGCACGCAGGGTGCCGGCCGAATCCCAGACGGTGACCCCGGTAGGGCCGCCGTCTCTCTGCGAGAGCGCGACTCTCTGCATCCCCGAGGGGTCGAGCAGGTCGACTCCGGCCTCACCGTCGGGGAACGCGCCGACCGTGACCCTGCGTATCCCTTGGCTGTCGGAGAGCCCGAGTGCGGAGGTGCCGTCCTGCCACGTCCCGAGGCTGACCCGCGGGCTGCCGTCCGCAGCGAGCAGCTCCAAGCTGGTCGAGCCGGTCACGGAGGTCCCGAGCAGTGCCCTCATGGTGCCGTCGGAGTCGCGCAGTTCGATCCCGGATGTACCGTCTGCAGCAACCGCGATTCGTGCGCAGATCGCTCCCTCTGCATCGCCGAGCTCGAAGGAGACCCGGCCATCGGGATCGGTCGTCAGCCGGGCGCGGACTTGGCCGTCCGGTCCGGTGAGTTCGATCGCCT
The DNA here is from genome assembly GCA_037131165.1 of Actinomycetes bacterium. Lineage (GTDB taxonomy): Bacteria > Actinomycetota > Thermoleophilia > Solirubrobacterales > Solirubrobacteraceae > WLNJ01. Next base: position 48,939 of record JBAXRO010000003.1, read on the forward strand.
CGGCCCTCAGCGGTTCCATCAACGCTGTTACGCAGGTGGGCTGTCGATCGCTCAGCCCGGCCCCGGCTGCCGTCCGGCCTAGGATTCCCCGGGAATGAGCGAACCTCTCGTCATCTCGGGCCCGACACTCGTGCTCAGGTACGCCGACCCGGGCGATGCGCAGGCCCTGTTCGAGCTCGGCTCGGACGAGGAGACGACCCGGTACATGTCCTGGGGTCCGTACCGCCGGCTCTCGGATGCTGAGGGCTTCATCGCCGGGGTTCCGGGCCGCAGGGAGCGGGGCGAGGAGCTCGGTTTCCTTGTCACCCGTGGGGGTGAGCTGCTCGGACACATCGCATTCATGGAACCGAGGCCACGCGATCGCAGTGTCGTGATCGGCACCTGGCTGCATCGTGACCACTGGGGAACCGGGGTAAACACCGAGGCGAAGGCGATCATGGCCGCGCTTGCCTTCCGCCGGATGGGAGTCGAGCGGCTGAGCGTCTACGCCTCGGTAACGAATGAGAGGTCGCGCGCCGCCTTGGCGAAGGTGGGCTTCAAGGAGGAGGGAGTCCTGCGTCGGTTCCACCTCCATGGTGATCAGTGGCATGACCTCGCGATCGGGTCGATCCTCGCCGACGAGTACGAGTCGGGTCCGCTCGCGGAAGTCCCGGTGGAGATCTCCGGCGAGGTGCCGCCGAACTGGCGCTACGGCGACCGGTAGGCCGACCGCTTCAGGCCCGGTCGTCCCACTCGAAGCCGCGGACCGCGAAGAAGATTCCGAACAGGCCCCAGGCGCCGAGGACCGCAAGTGCGCTCCACTGCGTGGAGAGCGGGTCTCCCTTGACCATCGCCGCCGACAGACCGTCGATCAGGTGGGTGAGCGGGAGGATCTGGGCGATCGTGTTGAGGATCTCCGGTGAGCCCTGCGTGTCGTAGAAGACCCCGCTGATGAACAGCACCGGCAGGAACACGGCGTTGACATAGGCGGGAGCCGAGTCGAAGTTCGGGATCACGTGCGAGAACGCAACGCCGAGCGCGCCGAAGGTCGCGACCCCGAAGCCGAGGAAGACGGCGAGTTCAAGCCAATCCTTTGGCCAGCCGACCCCGAAGGCGAAGCGAGCCACAAGCACGACGATCGCGATCTGGAGAGTCGCGTTGGCGACAGCATTGCCGAGCAGGCCCGCGAGGTAGGAGGAAGACGGCATCGGCGTCCCACGCATTCGCTTGAGCACTCCCTGTTCGCGCAGGAAGGTCAGGTTGAAGGCGAGGGCCGAGAAGGTCGAGGCCATCACACCCATGCCGGCGATCCCGGGGACGATCACTTCGAGGTTGGCTTGGTCGCCCCGGAAGAGCGCGCCGAACAGCCCGAGCAGCAACAGCGGGAGCATGAAGTTGAAGAACGCGGCCGAGGGGTTGCGCCAGAACATCTTGCGCTCGAGGCGGTACTGGCGCCAGGCGAGCGACAGCGGCGTCCTTGCTTCGCCCGCCGGCTTGCGTGCCGGGGTTCCGGCAGCCTCGGCCCGGGGTGCGGCCGAACCATCAGCCATGTCGCCCTCCGCGGCCACGGCGCCCGCCGCTCGGTGACGCGTCGGTCTCGGGTGCCGCCTCGGCCTCGGCAGTGAGGTCGAGGTAGACGTCCTCGAGGCTCGGGCGCCCGACCCTGAGGTTCTCCAGCCGGCCGCCCTCGGCGATCGCAGCCGAGGTCAGCTCGTGCAGCAGGCGGGTCGGGTCGTCGGTCTCGCGCTCCTGAGGTGTCCCATCAGCAGCGGTCCAAGTGACCCTCACGCGGTGCGCCCCGCCTCCGCCGATCTCGCCCGGCTTCCCCTCGGCAACGATCCGACCGTCCTTGATGATCGCGACCCGGTCGGCAAGCGCCTGAGCCTCATCGAGGTAGTGGGTCGTGAGGACGACCGTCGTGCCGAGCGAGCGCAGCGAACGGATCGTCTCCCACGCGGCCCTTCGGGCCTGCGGATCGAAGCCGGTCGTCGGCTCGTCGAGGAAGACGAGCTCGGGGTCGCCGATCAGTGCGAGCGCGAGGTCGAGGCGGCGCTGCTGGCCTCCTGAGAGTGTCCGCGAACGAGCGTCCTCCTTGCCTTCGAGGCCGACCAGGGCGATCGTCTCGTCGGTGTCGCGGGGGTGTGAGTAGAGGCTCCCGAAGTGCGAGAGGGCCTCCCTGACGGTGAGGTTGCGGTAGAGCGCGCTGCTCTGAAGAACGATCCCGACACGCTCGCGCAGCGGGCGCGGGCGGCCCCCCGGGTCCATGCCGAGGACCTCGGCCTTGCCGGCGGTCCTGTTCCTGTAGCCCTCGAGGATTTCGACGGTGGTGGTCTTACCCGCGCCGTTGGGGCCGAGCAGGCCGAAGACCTCGCCGCGTTCGACCTTGAACGAAATTCCGCGGACGGCTTCGTTTTCCCCGTAGGACTTGTGTAGGTCCTCGACCTCGATGGCGACTGTGCTCACGTACTGAGTTTCGCACCGTGGCTCGCGCAATGGCGCCCGCCCTTGCGCAGTGGGCGCAACAAGGCAGGCTGCCGGGACTCGAGACGCATGGTTGGGGGCGACGATCCGGGCGATGCGCGGACGCTGTGGGCAGGCCGGAGTCGAATACGCGGGAGTGACCGCACTGGTGGCGATCGCCCTTTGCTCGGCAGCGGCCCTGACGACTGGCGGGCTCGGCGACTCCGTTGAGCGCTCGATCGCGAGGGGGGTCTGCTTCGTCGCCGGTCAGCGCTGTCCGGCGCTGGCAGCGGCGGCGATGCCACCCGATCTCGAAGCCTGTCCGCTGGAGCGTCGGGATCGGCTTGGTGACCTGTCGCTGGATATCGGCGTGGCGAGGCTTGCCGGGCGCCTCGGGCTTGCCGTCGAGCGGGCCTCGGACGGGAGTGTCCGTGTCTCGTTCGCAGACGAAGGACGCGTTGGCCTCGGGGCTGCAGTCGGGGCGCACGTCGAGAGCGGCAGGATCGCGGGCAGGGCGGAGGCGTCCGTCGACGGGGGAGTTGCCGTTACCGCCGGTCGGGTGTGGGTACTCCGTGACAGGGCCGCAGCCGAACGGTTCGTCGCCCGGTTCGGCGAGAGCCAGCGGTTCAGCGGACGGCTGAAGCGCGATCTCGGGCTCCTCTGCCCCGTCTGCGCCGCGATTGCGGGCAGTCCCGACCCGCCGCCGCAACCGGATGAGCATTGGTACGCCGGAGGTCTCCAGATCGGTTCGTCGCTCGCGGTCTCGGCCGGTCCGGCATCCGCCGGCCTCGAGAGCCTGCTGCGCGGAGCGGTCGGCAGGCGGGTCGCTCGCAACGGCACGACGTGGTTCCTCAGGTTCGACGACCAGATCCTTGGCTCGCTCGACCTGCTGGCGCACGGAGTCGACTCGCAGATTGAGAAGCACTCGCTGGTGTCGCTCGACCTCGATCGGGCCGGCAGGCCTGTTCGGCTCAAGGTGACTGTCCAGCGCCGTGTCTCGACCCGGAGGGTCAACCGGCTGCCTCGCAGCTTGAGGGCGATACTCGGTTCGAGTGCAGGTGGCGCGGGGAGGGTGGTCGAGAGCGAGACGTCGCTCGACCTCCGCGACCCGCGATCACGCCGGACCGCCACGGCTCTGCTCGCCGGGGTCAAGGGCGCCGACCCCCGTTCCAGTTCAGACGCTCTTCGGGGAGTCAGATCGCAATTGAGAGAGCGGGGGATCGGGACCGTGCGGATTTGGAGTCTCGACCGGAGCGGTTCACGGCTCGGTGTCGGTGCAGGGTTGGGAGCGAGGCTCGGAATCGACGCTCAATCGAGGGCCGAATCCCAGCGGCTGCTGGCGGTCGCTTCGAGGCTCCCCGGCCTCGACTGGCTGACTCGAGCCGACTGCCTTGCGACTTGAGCGGCAGCGGTCAGCCGGTCGGGCGGATGTTTCCGCCCGCGGGGAGGGGAAGCACCAGCGCCAGTTGGCGGCTGTGGGCGAGCACCCTTCCGTCTCTCGACCAGAGGATCCCGTCCTCCTCGAAGTGGCCGTCCCTTACGAGCCGCGACTCGAACCGCCCGAGGACCCAGCCGTCCTCGGCGACTGACCGGAGGGAATCCCGGAAGTGGATTGTCAGGTCGATCGTCGGCGCTCCGCTGATCTCGCCCTTGAGGGCGAACACGGTTGGCCATGCGGCGTCGGAGAGGAACGCGATCGCGGCATGGTCGAGTGGAGCGTCGCCCATCGGCCGCATCCATGCGACCACCTCGGCGTCTCCGCTGGCGGAGGGGTTGCCCGGGCCTCCGCCACCTGCGGGACGGAAGTCGGCGTGGGCCATGAACTGCGGCATCACGCCTTCGATGTAGGGGATCGAGTCAAGATCCTCCGGGGCCGCCACCTCCGGGATTGCCAAGCGGTCGTGGGAGTCCGACTCGCGGTCCAGTCCGGCGGCCGCCAGGGCGAGAGCGACTGTGCCGTGGGACTGCTCGAGTCGCAGTGAGAGGTTGGTCAGTCCCGACCCCTCCCGGACGACCTCGGTGGAGATCGTTACGCCCCCGGGCTTCGCCGGGCGGACGAAGTGGACCGTGATCGAACGGAGGCTGCGATCCGGGCCAGCGGCGAGCGACGCGGCCCGGGTCAGCAAGGCGGAGATCAGGCCGCCGTGGACCCCGACGACGACGAGCCAGCCTTCGGGAATGACCCCGCGGAGTCGCCCCTCGGCATCGGGGGCGAGTTCGAGTGCCTTCTCGAACGGGGACGGATCCATCGCGGCGACCCTAACAGTGCAGGTGCCGGTCACCGAGCTGGCCCTCCTGGCCCGCCCCTGCCGGTTGGGTGTCCTGAGCCGGCCTTGGGCCTACCAGTGCACTCCGCGCATCAGGTGAGCGAGTGCGATCTGCTCGGTCGAAGCCTTCTCGGCCGGGTCATCCTCGCCCTTCGAGGCGGCCGAGTCGGGGAACACCTTGTAGGCGGCGTGCATGATCTGGTCGACCGCCTTCGGGGCGAGGGCGTAAGCGACCTCACCGAAGGTCCCGAGGCGGGTGTTGATGTTCTTCGGCTTGCTGCGGATCGCCTCGCAGATCAGGTCCGCTGCCTCCTCGGGGGAGATCGTCGGGAACGAGTCGTAGATCTTGGTCGGCGCGATCATCGGGGTACGGACGAGCGGCATGTGGATCGTCGTGAAGGTCACCTTCTCACCGATCGTCTCGGCCGCGACGATGCGTGTGAACGCGTCGAGCGCAGCCTTCGAGGCGACGTAGGCGCTGAATCGCGGCGGGCCGGTCTGGACTCCGATCGAGCTGACGTTGACTACGTGACCGCGGCGGCGCTCCCTCATGCCCGGGAGCAGCCCGAGGATCAGCTTGATCGTGCCGAGGTAGTTCAGCTGGATGGTGCGCTCAAAGTCGTGGAATCGGTCGTAGGAGAGAGCGATCGACCTGCGGATCGAACGGCCGGCGTTGTTGACGAGGACGTCCACCGTCGGGTGATCCGCGAGGACCCGGCCGACGAGGTCGTCGATCGAATCGAGGTCGGTCAGGTCGGCCGTGTAGACCCAGGCCGTCCCGCCGGCAGCCTCGATCTCGTCCTTGAGCTCGTCGAGCTTCTCCTGCGTCCTGGCGACCAGCAGCGGGATGCCGCCAGCCTCGGCAACCTTCAGGGCGGCCGCGCGGCCGATTCCGCTCGAAGCTCCGGTGATCAGGACGGTGCGGCCGGTGACCGCAGCCTCCAGCGAGCGGTCCTTGAACAGGTCGGGGTCGAGGTGGCGCTCCCAGTAGTCCCAGAGCTTCCATGCGTAATCGTCGAGCTCCGGGAGTTCGATCCCTGCGTCGGCGAGGAGCCTGTCGGCGTCGCGGGTGTCGTACTGGGCGGTAAGCCCGACGTAACCTACGACCTCGTCCGGAATGCCGAGGTCGGAGAGGATCGCCTTCCTGACTCCCTTCGCCGCCGGGAGCTGCATCGCCATCGCGAACGCCCCCTTCGGCATCGCGTCGAGAAGCGCGCTGTCGACCCTCATCGCGAACTGCGGTGCGTGGGCGGCACGGGCGAACGAATTGAGCACGTCCCCCGAAGACTGCGGCTTGGGATTTGCGAGGTGGAAGGCCTGCCCGTCGACCCCGTCGACGTGGGCGATGTGGTCGATCGAACGAGCCAGCCAATCGACCGGGACGACGTTGGTGTCGCCCAGTTCGGGGCCGATCAGCGGGAACCAGGCCGGAAGGGCGCCACGGGCCTTCTGGATCGCCTTGAAGAAGTAGTAGGGACCGTCGATCTTGTCCATCTCGCCGGTCTGCGAGTCGCCGACCACGATCGCCGGGCGGTACACGCGCCACGGGACGGTCGCGTCGGTGCGGACGATCCGCTCGGCTTCGAACTTGGTTCGGTGGTAGGGGTGCGTGAGCGGCTGGCCCTCGTCGAACATGTCCTCGCGGAAGTTGCCCTTGTGGTCCCCGGCCACTGCGATCGACGAGACGTGGTGGAAGCGGGCATCAAGCGCATTGGCGAGTGAGACCGCGTTGCGCGTTCCCTCGACGTTTGCGATCCGGTTGCGTTCCTCGTCCGCGGTCATGTCGTAGATCGCCGCGAGGTGGAAGAAGTCGTCGACCTCATCCTTGAGCCGCTCGACATCGGACGCGGGCAACCCGAAGTTCGGCTGTGCGAGGTCGCCCTCGACCGGGATGAGTCGCCCTTCCGCTCCGAGCGAAGTGATCAGGTCGGTGAGCTTGTCCAGCGAGGCCGGTCGGACGAGGGCGTAGATCTGCCCGTCGCGCTCGAGCAGGCGGCCGGTCAACCTCCGGCCGATGAACCCGGTGGAACCGGTGACGAAGTAGCTGGACATCGCAGATCTCCCCTTCCGCTTGATCCCGGCCGACTCAGTCGGCCACTGCCGGGATGCTAGCGCCGTGGCGGCCTTCGCCGGAACTGAAGCGCCTCGCGCCCGCCTCACCGACCATGACTGTCGCAGCGCCGCGGGCGGCCTCCCGGGCCAGCCCCTCGGACAGCGGGAGGCCCTGTGCCTCGAGTGTCGATTCGCGGTCGGCGATCAGGGTCGGCCAGGGAAAGCCGGCGATCCGTTCGCCGAGTTCCAAGGCCCGCTCGAGGGCGTGGCCGTCGGGGACGACTTCGTTGACGAGGCCGATCGAGTGCGCCTCAGCCGAGTCGACGACCCTGCCTGTGAGAATCAGGTCGAGCGCCCGGCCCAGCCCCACGACCCGTGGCAGGCGCTGTGTGCCTCCGTCGATCAGCGGAACGCCGAACCGTCGCTCGGTGCATCCGAACTTCGATGACTCGCCGCCGACCCGCAGGTCGCACCAGAGAGCCAGCTCGAGGCCGCCAGCAACGCACCAGCCTTCGATCGCGGCGATGGTCGGCTTCGGCGACTGGCGACGGGTGAAGCCCTCAGGCCCTCCCTCGGACTTGACCCTCGGCTCGAGGCTTGCGATGTCCTTGAGGTCGGCCCCGGCACAGAAGGCGTGGGTGCCGGCTCCGGTGACGATCAGGACCTTCGAGGAGTCGTTAGCCACCCACTCGTCGTAGGCGGCCTCCAAGGCATCGGCCGTGGGGCCGTCGACGGCGTTGCGGCGCTCCTGCCTGTTGATCGTCAGGACGGCGCAGTGGCCGTGGCTTTCGAGGGTTACGGGCGGGGCAGGCAAGTCGGCCGGCGGCTACCAGCCGCCCTGCCACTCTTCGAGGTCGGCGCGGTTGCGCTTGGCCTCAAGGTGCTGGTACTCGCGCTCCTCCTTGCGGTGCTGGAGGATGCTGAGGACGATCAGCAGCGCGGGCAGCAGGAAGACGATCGCGAGGCCGAAGTTCGTGACGATCTTGTCGGTCGTCTCGCCGTACCAGCCCTCGCCGCCGGTGATCCGGTCGGAGGCCATCGCCGTCGGCGCCAGCATGGCTGCGCTGGTGAGCACGGAGGCAGTGGCGACGGCCAGGCGTGTGAGCTTGCTGCACATCGGAAAGGATCCTAGCGAACGGCCGGGCGGCGTTGCCGCCGCCCGGCCTTCACCGGCTGCTAGCGGATCGCGAACCTCGCCTTGAGGAACGGGGTCACGGTCGACTGGAACTTGTTGCTCGAAGCGCGGGCCACCAGCGGATCGAGGTGCTCCTGGTCGTGGTCGGCGACGAGAGTCGTCTTCGACAGCGGAATGCTCGATCCGGTCTGGAGCGACTTGGTCCCGGTGAGCACGCTGCAGCTCGTGGTCCTGTTCGCTGCGATCCAGCTGGCGAACGACGGGCTGCTCGGGCTGGGGCGGCCGTTGCCTTCGCCGAGCACGGCGTTCGAGCACGTCAGTCCTGTCTCGAAACCGTAGAGCGGGACGTTGACTGCCGCGCGGTGCCACGGACGGAGGCTGAGGCTGTCAGTCAGGGCGTTCTTGGTCAGGTTGGTGGCCGCCCCGACTTCGATCGAGAGCCTCGACGGGAAGTACCACTCGACGAAGTTCCCGGGCTCTGTTCCGAACAGGGTCTTGACGTCCTTGAGGTCGGTCAGTCCGCCGTCCTGCCAGCCGGAGGCAGCGCCAGAGGTTGCCGGTGCCTTGAGGCTGCCCATGTTCATGTGCAGCAGGCTGACGAACGACGGAGCGGTGTCGCGGTCGAACGAGTAGCCGAGCTGCGAGTCGTTCGTGAGCCGTCCTTCGCTGGTGGGACGGGTGAAGGCCCCGAGTCCAAACCCGTTGAGCAACCCTTGGAGCGCCGCGTTGGAGCCCGGCGCGAACTTCGCGTAGCGCGCTGCCAGCTCCGGGAATACCCCGTTGTAGTAGGTCGGGATGCCGGAGATCAGGCTCGAGAACGGGAGCTTGGTCGTGTCGGTCACTGCCGCGATCTGGCTCGCTACGGTCGCCGGATCGGGCTGGGCTCCGAAGGTCCCGCGGGCGGCACCGTCGATCAGCACGAGGCCGGAGACGTCCCTGTAGCCGGGCGTGCCGTCGAAGTCCCAAGTCGCGTAGATGCTGGTGAGGGACCCACCGAGCGAGTGACCGCCGAGGACGACCTTGCGCCCGCCGCTCTTGGCGCTCAGGACCACCGCGCGGATGTCATTGAGGGTCGTCGAGAGGCCCCAGTTGCGGGCCGCCTCGACCCCGGCGTCACCGAGCTTGGGTGCTGTGAACTTCTTGCCCCCGACCGAATTGCCGAAGATGTAGTACCCGAGCGCGTTGACCGGGTCGGCCGGTCCGAACCCGGTCGTGTCCTCGAGGCACTGGCTGCGGCGATCGATGCCCCAGACCTGGACCTTGTTCTTCAGCGCGGGTACGAGGCGCTTGCCGATCACACGGAAGTCGCCCGATCCACCGAGGAAGCCCGGGATCAGGACGAGAACGTTCTTGGCTGTGCTGGGGCCCATCTTGAGCACTCCGAGCTTGTTGCAGGCCGCCGGATCGCTGCCGTTGACCCGCGTGACGGTCGTGTACTTCTCGCTTACGGTCGCTGCCTGTGCGGCGGGTACGGCCGCGAGTGATGCTGTGAGCGCGATCAGCGCCATCCGTGACTTCACGATCTCTCCTCTTTCCCTTGGACGGCTCAAGTTCTCAAGCCGTTTCCTTGCGTCTACGAAAGGTAACGCTTCAGCGCTCAATTGGTTGCGGTAGCGGGCTGCAGCTCCGGACTTCACGTTGCGTTCACAGACATTTCACAGTCCTTTCTCCAAGCGGAGGGAGGGTGATCTTGAGGTTTCGGCAATCCCATCAGCACAGGAGAGTCAGTTGACCAAGAGAGACATTTCGGTCGCCGCACTGGCGTCCCTCGCATTGACCGTTGCAGCCTGCGGCGGTTCGTCCTCGTCCGACGGCGGCGATCTGAGCGGATCGATTCGCGTCGACGGATCAAGCACCGTTTTCCCGTTCGCCCAGACAGCGGGCGAGTCGTTCAACGGGAACTCGCCCAACGTCAAGATCGCGATCGGCGAGTCCGGCACCGGCGGCGGTTTCGAAAAGTTCTGCGCGGGGGAGACCGACATCTCCAACGCATCGCGGCCGATCGATCCTGAAGAGGCTGCCCTCTGCAAGAAGAACGGCATCACCTACCAGCAGGTCCAGGTGGCCAACGACGGCATTGCGATCGTCGCGAACCCGAGCCTCAACGTCGACTGCCTGACGGTCGACCAGCTCAAGCAGGTCTGGAACAAAGGTTCATCGGTCAACTCGCTGTCCCAGCTCGATCCGAAGCTCTCGAGCACGCCCCTGTCGCTCTACGGCCCCGGCACCGACTCGGGCACCTTCGACTTCTTCACCGAGAAGGTCAATGGCGAGAAGGGCGTGACGCGCGAGAAGTACCAGGCCTCCGAGGACGACAACCAGCTCGTCAAGGGCGTCGAGGGGGACAAGGGCGGCTTCGGCTACTTCGGGTTCTCGTACGCCGAGGGTGCCGGTGACCAGCTGAAGATCGTCGCCGTAGACGACGGAAAGGGCTGCGTGGCCCCGTCGAAGGAGACGATCCAGAACGGCTCCTACGCTCCGCTCTCGCGCCCGCTGTTCATGTACGTCAACGAGAAGTCGATGAGCCAGCGACAGGTCGCCGCGTTCCTCAAGGACACGGTCGACGGAGCGGTCTCGATCGCCGACACGGCGAAGCTCGTCCCGCTGACCGACACGCAGCTCACCGACGCGCAGTCCCAGCTCGCGCTGGCCGAGAAGAACGCGAACTGACGGCTGCGAGCCGGGAATGGTGGCTTTCGACCAGGTGAACGTGGTCGACGAGTCTGAAGGCGAGCGGGTTCGGGCCGATCTGGTCCGGGCCCGCTCAGCCCGTTCCATCGCGGAAGGGTCAATCCGCGTCTTGCTGATGGCGGCAGCCGCGATCTCGATCGCGACGACCACCGCGATCGTCGTGATTCTCGTGAGAGAGTCGCTCTCGTTCTTCAGTCAGGTCCCTCTCGCCCAGTACCTGTTCGGCACCAAGTGGACACCGTTGCTGGCAGGGGACCAGCAGTCATTTGGCGTCCTGCCCCTGCTGTGGGGCACCTTCTACCTCACCGGGATCGGGTTGCTGCTGGCGATCCCCTGTGGGCTGCTGTCAGCGATCTATCTGGCCGAGTTTGCCCGACCCAAGGTCCGCAATACCGTCAAGCCGATTCTCGAGCTCCTCGCCGGGATGCCGACGATCATCTTCGGTTACTTCGCGTTGACCTTCATCACCCCGAAGATCCTCAGGGGATTGTTCGGGGTCGAGGTGCTCCAGTACAACGGGCTTGCTGCCGGGCTGACCCTCGGGCTGCTGGTGATCCCGACGATTGCCTCGGTCGCCGAGGACGCGATGCGCTCCGTCCCCCATTCGCTGCGCGAGGGAGCCTTCGGGCTGGGAGCGAGCCGCCTGCAGGTGGCGCTGCGGGTCGTATTCCCAGCGGCGCTGTCAGGAGTCGTTGCCGCCCTGATCCTCGGTGCTTCGAGGGCGGTCGGGGAGACCGTGATCATCCTGATCGCGGGTGGGCAGCAGCCCTCGCTCTCGCTCGACCCGAGGATCTCGTTCCAGTCGATGGCGTCGTTCATCGCGGCGACCGCGCGTGGCGACATCCCCCAGGGCACCCTCAAGTACGAGACGATCTTCGTCGTCGGGTTCACTCTCTTCATCGTGACGCTGCTGCTGAATGCTGTATCCAGCCGACTCGTCCGACGCTACAGGCAGGTCTACGAATGACCGGTTCCGACTTGGCCGCCGCAGCGACCGCCGGGATGAGGCGGGGCGAACGCCCTCGACTGGGCGGGAGGCTCTTCTCGCTGGCCATGTACTTTGCCGTCGGCTTGGCCCTCATTTCGCTTGCCGCCCTGATCGGCCAGACGGTCGTCAAGGGGTCGCCGAGCCTCTCGATCGAGTTCCTGACCAGCTACCCGTCGAGGATCAACCCGGAGAGCTCCGGCGTCCAGTCGGCTCTAGTCGGGACTCTCCTGCTGATCGTTCTGACGGCCGCCTTCGTCGTTCCGGTCGGGGTGGCGACAGCCCTGTACCTCGAGGAGTACGCCGACCGTACGAAGTGGTGGAACCGGATGATCGAGGTGAACATCCAGAACCTCGCCGCAGTGCCGTCGGTCGTCTACGGGATCCTCGGACTCGCCTTCATCGTTCGCGGACCGCTCTCGCTGGGGCCCGTCCTCCTTGCCGGCGGCTTGACGCTCGGCCTGCTGGTGCTGCCGGTCGTGATCATCGTCTCCCGCGAGGCGATCAGGGCTGTCCCGCCATCGATCCGCGACGGTGCGCTGGCTCTCGGGGCGACGAAGTGGCAGACGATCTCCAAGCAGGTCCTTCCCGGCGCCCGGGCCGGCATCGTGACCGGGCTCGTCCTCAGCCTCTCGCGCGCAGTCGGCGAGACGGCCCCGCTGCTCGTGATCGGCGCTGCCTCCTCGCCGCGGTTCGATCCGTCCGGCCTCAACGACGCCTTCACTGCCCTGCCGATCCAGATCTTCACTTGGACACAGGACCCGAACCCGGCGTTCGTCGACAAGGCGGCGACGGCAAGCATCGTCCTGCTCGCGATACTCGCGGTCATGAACGGGATCGCGATCTTTGTTCGCAACCGCTACGAGCAGAGGTGGTAACCGGCCGATGAGCGATCCCCTCACCACCAATAACGAGCCGCTCCTGTCAGGATCAGCAGCGGTGAACAGTCCGTCCCCAATCTCGCCCGAGGCGGACCGTCCGGCCGAACCGCCGCCGCACGGGGGAGGGGAGGCGATCTTCGAATGCTCCGGAGTCGCCGTGCGCTACGGCGATCACACCGCAATCCGAGACGTCAGCCTCGATTTCGAGCGGCGTCAGATCACCGCGCTGATCGGTCCCTCGGGCTGCGGCAAGAGCACCTTGCTGCGCTGCCTCAATCGGATGAACGACCTGATCCCCGGAGCCAGCGTCTCGGGTGAGGTCGTCTATCACGGCCAGGACCTCTATTCGCCCGAGGTCGACCCGGTCCAGGTCCGCAAGCGAATCGGGATGGTCTTCCAGAAGCCCAATCCCTTCCCGAAGTCGATCTACGACAACATCGCCTTCGGTCCGAAGGTCGTCGGCATGAACGGCGACATGGACGAGATCGTCGAGCGCGCCCTGCGGCGCGGGGCGCTCTGGGACGAGGTCAAGGACAGGCTCGACGAGAACGCTTTCGGGATGTCGGGCGGGCAGCAGCAGCGCCTCTGCATCGCGAGGGCGCTGGCCACGGAGCCGGACGTCGTGTTGATGGACGAACCCTGCTCGGCACTCGACCCGATCTCCACCGGGCGGATCGAGGACCTGATGGTCGAGCTGAAAGAACGGGTCTCGATCGTGATCGTGACGCACAACATGCAGCAGGCGGCGCGCGTCTCCGACCGGACGGCATTCTTCACGGTCGAGATGGCGGAGGAAGACAGCAGGCGGACGGGCATCGTCGTCGAGTACGACGAGACCGACGTGATCTTCACCAACCCGTCCGACCAGCGCACCGAGGACTACGTCACAGGGAAGTTCGGCTGATGTCGCCGGTCGAGGAGGAACCCGTGCCGCACCGGGTCCAGTACCAGGACGAGATCGTCAGGCTCGAGCGCGACACGCTCGACGGGATCGAGCTCGTCGTCGGCGCTCTCGACCGGGCGCTCGAGGCGCTCGCCCATCAGGACCTTGAGCTCGCCGAGCGGGTCGTAGCCGATGACGACCGGATCGACGGGATGTACCTGCAGATACACCAAGGTGTTCTCTCGCTCCTGGCGAGGCAGGCGCCGGTCGCCGGTGACCTGAGGCTGCTTGCCGCCCTGCTCCACGTGATTCGCAACATGGAACGGATGGGCGACCAGTGCGTGAACATCTCGAAGCTGATCCCGGTGTCGGGGCCGGCGCCCTCGACCGACCCCGAGATCCTCAACATGGTCGAGGAGATGGGCCTGACGGTCAGGGAGATTGTCCGCCAGTCGATGCAGGCGTTCAAGAGCCGCGATGCCGAGATGGCCTCCGATCTCGCGGCCCGCGATGCCAAGGTCAACCAGCTCAACAGACGGATCTTCCGTCGGGCGCTCGAGGTCGGCGGTGAAGTGGGTGCCCGCGAGTGGGCGATGACGATGACCCTCGTTGCCCGCTGCCTTGAGCGGGTAGGCGACAACGCGGTCGACATCGGCGAGCAGATCGCCTTCGTCGTGACCGGGGTGTTCCGTGAGTTCGCGGATGCGTCAGCTGCCGACCGCGACGCTCCCCGTTTCGACTGATCCGCAACAATCGTCTCGATGGCAAAGCGCGGATCCAAGGACCCCGACCTGCTCGACCTGTTCGAGCGCGCAGGCAAAAACGCAGCGAAGGCATCGCGGCTCCTCGAACAGCTGCTCGGCTCGATCCCCGATGGGGAGTCGCTCGCGGCCGAGGTACTGGAGGCAGAGCAGAAGGGGGACAGGATCACCCATGCGATCCTGCGCAGGCTCGACACGGCCAAGCGCCCGTTCCCCGACGTCGCCGAAATCCACGTGCTCGCCTCGGCCGTCGACGACATCGTCGATCATGCCGAGGATGCGGCCGACGCGATCGTCAGGTACCGGATCGAGGCCCCGATGGAGCAGGCAAACGTGCTCGGCAGGGTCCTCGCCGAAGCGGCCGAGGAGGTCGCCGGCGCCCTGCGT
>JBAXRO010000004.1:0-61383 GCA_037131165.1 Actinomycetes bacterium
GGGCCGAATCGGGGACGCGGACTGCCCAGTGGCCGAGTTGCTCGGCTGCTGCGATGTGGACGATCAACGGGTGGTCGGCAGGGCGTCCCTTGGTGGCGAAGACGCGCCCGACGGCTTCGGGGTTGGAGGCGTCACAGGCGAGGCCATAGACCGTCTCGGTAGGGATCGCCACGAGCCCCCCGGAGCGGAGCAGCCCGGCGGCCTTTTCGATCGACCCTTTGCTCGGTTTGGCGATCACCGGCTCATCGTCCCACCGTTCGCCGACTCGGGCGCTCTCCTGCGGTAACCGGTGAGCGTGTGGGGCGCCGAGCCCGGTCACCGAAGCCTGTTCCGGCGCGCGTCTGAATGGTTTTTCGGGTGCTAGGGATGCCCAAACGAAAGAAGCCGCCCGAAGGCGGCTTCAAGTGGAGCTGAGGGGGCTCGAACCCCTGACCTCGTCGCTGCCAGCGACGCGCTCTCCCAGCTGAGCTACAGCCCCGAACAGGTAATCGGAAGCGTAGCGCACTCCCTTGCTTTGGTTGTTGAGCGCAGGGGTCAGCCTTAGGTGGAGGTATCCCAATCCCTTGATGTCTTGGATCGGGAGCAGGTAAGCGGTGGCGAGACCGTTGCACCAGACGGCTACGAGGTCGATCTCTGACGCCGAGTATCTGGTTTGGACGTAGCCGCGCTTTGGTGTGAGGCGACTTGTGGAGAGGTGAACGCCGATCACGTTGCCCTTCAGGTTTCCCCACTTGACCTGAGCGCGATGCGGGCTGCCGTCTGGATCGATCAGCACCAAATCGAATCGGGTCCCGTCGCCATGCGGCCACGTCACATGCCAGCCGCTGATGGTGGCGACTAGGGCGACGCCCATCTCTGCCACACGTCCCTTCTGGCTCGATGTCAGCGGCGCTTGGTCCATAACCACAGATGGTCGTGGGCGCGTTCTTCTCGGTCAACCCCCTGCGCGAAGTTGTTGCACTTCGGGGTCGCCGGCGCCGCTCGGGGCGGTCAGCCGGCGAGCAGGAACGCGGCAGCGCGACGGTTGAACTCATCGGCCGCCTCCCACTGGAGGAAGTGGCCTGCCCCGGCGATCACCTCCGGGCCGGAGCGGTTTGGGAATGCGAGCTCGCACATCCGTGGGAACTCGCGGGGGATCACTTGGTCTTCGGGGCCGTAAAGAACGAGGGTCGGAGTGAGGTTCGGCTCGAAGAACCGTGGCATCTCCGAGAGCGGTCGCTCGCCCAGCGCCGATTCGTAGTTGCCGAGGCTGGAGCGGAACGAGTCCGAATCGGCGAACGGAGCGGCCATGCGCTCGGCATCGATCTCCGGCACCGCTCCCGGCGCTGCCCAGTTGCGCCCCGTGTAGAACGACTTCACGTAGGCCACCCGGTCGGCTCCCGACGCCAACTCCGCGCACAGTCCGTCGGCGTCGCGCCCTTGGCGCACGAAATAGCCGGCGTTCGCCCGCGCCTCGTCGGTCGGCTGCTTCGGCAGTCCCGCCGCCGCGTACTCGTCGGGGAGCAGTGGCAGGACAGTGTTGAACAGCACCTGCCGCTCGATCAGCCCTTCGAACCTCAGTCCCATGTCCTGAATAACGCCGCCGCCGAGGTCACCGCCGGCCGCAAAGCAGCTCGAATGGCCGAGAATCCCGCGGACGAGAGCCTCGAGGTCGCGCGAGTGGGCTGCCAGGTCCTGGAAGCCGTCGGCCGGCACCTGCGAGTCCCCGAACCCACGGAGGTCGGGCACGATCACCTCGAAGCCGGCTTCGGCCAGTGGCCTGACGTTGCGCTCCCAGATCAGCTTCGTCTCCGGCCAGCCGTGAACCAGCAACAGGGGCTTGCCGCCCGCTCCCTCGCGCCACCAGGCCAACTCGACTCCCGGTCGCACTTCGGCACAGTGGACCTCGAAAGTCGGAGCGCCGCGGCCATCAGCTGAGGGGGCCGGTTCGCCTGCATCCGCTCCGGGGCCGTTCATGGCCAGCAGTCTAGGTAGCCTCCCCGCCGATGGAAGACGAACGCCGATACGACCCGCACTCGATCGAGGAGCGCTGGCAGCGCGTCTGGGAGACGGAGAAGACGTGGGAGGTGCCCAACGACGCCGACCCCTCCCGCACCACCTACGTGCTCGAAATGCTCCCTTACCCGAGCGGCGAGCCCCACATGGGCCACCTCAAGAACTACGCGCTCGGCGATGCGGTCGCGCACTTCACCCGCCGCACCGGCCGTGTTGTCCTCCATCCGATGGGCTACGACGCGTTCGGCCTGCCGGCCGAGAACCACGCGATCAAGACAGGCGTCCACCCTCGCGAGTCGACTGCCGCCTCGATCGCGTCGTTCCAGCGCCAGTTCCGCCGCTGGGGCATCTCGATCGACTGGTCCCGCGAGTTCGGCACTCACGAGCCGACCTACTACCGCTGGACGCAGTGGCTCTTTCTCCAGATGTACGAGCGCGGACTCGCCTACCGGCGCGAAGCCGCTGTCAACTGGTGCCCGAACGACGCCACGGTCCTCGCCAACGAGCAGGTGACCGACGGCCGGTGCGAGCGCTGCGGTGCCGAGGTCGAGGTCCGCCAGCTCGAGCAATGGTTCCTGAGGATCACCGACTACGCCGACCGCCTGCTCGAAGACCTCGGAGAGATCGAGTGGCCCGAGCACGTCAAGACGATGCAGCGCAACTGGATCGGTCGATCCGAGGGGGCCGAGGTCGTCTTCCGATGCGAGTCGGCAGAGACCGACTACCCGGTCTTCACCACCCGGCCCGACACCCTCTTCGGGGCAACGTTCTTCGTCATGGCGCCGGAGCACCGCGACGTGCTCAAGCTCGCTGCGGGGGGAGAGCACGAGGACGAGGTCCGCGCCTACGTAAACCGCGCCATTACCGAGTCCAACGAGCTGCGGGGTTCGGCCGAGCGCCCGAAGACAGGCGTGCCGCTCGGACGCACCGTGACCAATCCGGTCAATGGCGAACAGATCCCGATGTTCGTCGCCGACTACGTCCTGATGGAGTACGGAACCGGCGCGATCATGGCCGTCCCCGCCCATGACGAGCGGGACCACGCCTTCGCCCTCGCCCACGGCCTGCCGATCAAGCGGGTGATCGAGGGCGCTGACCCCGATGCCGGCCCCGATTCCGACGGCCTGCCGTACAGCGGCGAAGGCCCACTGACGGGCTGCGGCACCGAGTTCGACGGCACCCACAACCGCGAGGCATTCGGCCGCATCGTCGACTGGCTCGACCGCGAGGGCAAGGGGCACTCGTCGGTCAACTATCGCCTCCGTGACTGGCTGATCTCCCGCCAGCGGTACTGGGGCTGCCCGATCCCGATCATCCATTGCGCCGAATGCGGTCCGGTGCCCGTGCCGGAGTCGGACCTTCCGGTGATCCTGCCGGACATCGAGGGCTACGCACCGAAGGGGCGCTCCCCGCTCGCCTCGGCTGAGGACTGGGTCGCGGTTGACTGCCCGTCATGCGGTGCCGCTGCCCGCCGCGAGACGGACACGATGGACACCTTCGTCGATTCCTCCTGGTACTACCTGCGCTACTGCGACGCTCGCAATGATGAGGCTGCCTGGTCGCGGGAAGCCGTTGACGCTTGGATGCCGGTGAGCCAGTACATCGGCGGGGTCGAGCACGCGATCCTCCACCTGCTCTACGCGCGCTTTTGGACCAAGGCGATGCACGACATGGGGTTGGTCGGGTTCGACGAGCCGTTCGCCCGGCTGTTCACCCAAGGGATGATCACCCGCGACGGCGCGAAGATGAGCAAGTCGAAGGGCAACGTGATCAGCCCGGCGTCCTACGTCGACAATTACGGGGCCGACACGGCCCGGTGCTACGTGCTCTTCATCGGCCCCCCCGATCAGGACGCCGACTGGTCCGACGAGGGGGTAGAGGGAGTCCATCGCTTCCTGTCGCGGCTCTGGCGCCTGTCCAATGGCCTCGAGTCGTCAGGGTCGGGGATCGTCCAGCCCGAGTCACCCGATGGGGCCGGGCTCGAGCTGGTGCGCAAGGCCAATTGGGCGATCGACAAGGTCACGAAGGACATGGGCTCCCGGTTCGCCTTCAACACCGCGATCAGCGCTGTGATGGAGCTGGTCAACGACTGCTACCGGCTGATCGACCGGACCGACGAAGAGTCGCTTCGCTTCGCGGTCGCAACCGCGGGCTCGCTCGTCTTCCCGTTCGCTCCGCACCTTGGGACCGAGGTCGTCGACAGGGTGGCAGGCCGCCGTGCCTGGGAGGAGCCATGGCCGGCAGTCGATCCGACAATGCTCGAGAGCGACACCTTCGAGCTCGTCTGTCAGGTGAACGGCAAGGTCCGCGACAGGGTCGAGGCCCCGAGCGGGGCCGACCAAGCGGCACTGATCGAGCTGGCGCGCTCCGCGCCGAACATGGTTGCTCACCTTGAGGGGAAGCAGACGGTCAAGGAGGTTGTCGTACCCGGCCGGCTCGTCAACATCGTCGTGCGCTGATCCTGCCACTCGGGAAATCGGTAGGCCCTCTTCGGGAAAACCGCAGCCAACACCTGAAATACCGCAGTCCGTTTCAGCGAATCGCCGCCGAGTGAAGCGCACCGAATGGGTATCTTCTTTGGCGTGGGGGTAAATGCACACAGTTCTGACCCCGCTACACCGGATCGTGAGCGCAGGCGGTCCGGGGTTCGAATTGGTGAAGGTTCGGTGTCGTGTTGAGCGAGGTCGGCAACGGTGCGAGCCCCCCCGGCGGGTCGGTTCGGGTGATGATCGTCGACGATCGGTTGCTTTTCACCGACGCGTTGAAGCTTCTGCTCGAGAGCGCCGAAGGCTACGAGGTCGTTGCCGTCGCCCATTCGAGCGAGGAGGCCGTCCGCTACGCCAAGGGCCACCATCCCGACCTCGCGGTGATTGGGCCGTTCATGGTCGATCCGGCGGCTTGGCAGGAGTACGCCGAGTTGATCGGGTCGGTCCGTGAAGCGTCGCCGGAGACCAGGGTGCTCGTCCTCACTGAGACGCGTGACTCACGCCTCCTGACCGCTGCCCTTGACGCTGGAGCACTCGGAATCCTCGAGATGTCGGCTCCCTCCGAGGAGTTCCTCAAGGCGGCACGGCGCCTGATGAAGGGCGAGGCGCACTTGCCCCCCGGTGTTGCACTCGAGCTCGTCCTCCGCGGTCGAGGGGCCCACAGCGGAGGCCTGAGCGAGCGCGACGAGGACCTGGTCTCCGAGATCGCCATGGGCTTCACCAACGCGGAGATCGCCGACCACATGCATCTGTCGGTCCGGACGATCGAGTCCCACAGGGCCAGGGTCTCCAACAAGATCGGTGCCACCAACAGGGCGGCGCTGGTCAGGTACGCACTCGATCACGGCCTGCTCCACTGACCGTAAACGATTTTCCCCACAAGCCTTCAGTGGTGATTACAGTGACTTCTGTCGGTTGATCCGAAACCCGGGGCCGGTTTTCGCGCTGGATCGCGAAGTGACTGCAAAGCGAAGAGCGACAGGAGGCATCACGGATGTTGATGGAAACGGGAGAAGCAACCCAGGACGTCGGAGGCTCAACGGTGATGATCGTTGACGCGAGGCGGCTGTTTCGCGACGCTGTCAGCCTGATCCTCAGGGAGGATGCGCGGTTCGAGGTAATCGCCGAGGCAGCGACGGGCGAGGACGCCGAGCGCTACGCCCGCGGACACAAGCCCGATCTCGCAATCGTCGGCCCGTTCATCGCCGAGCAGGTGGCCGGTGCCGACTACTCGTCGATCGTCTCGGCGATCCGCTCCGGCTCACCCGAGACCCGAGTGCTGCTGATGACCTCGGGTGAAGACTCAAGGCGCCTGGCTGAAGGACTCGATGCCGGAGCGACCGGCGTCGTCGACATGGACTCGTCGGCGAGTGAGTTGCGCGAGGCTGCCGGGCGGCTGGCCGCGGGCGGCGTCCACGTACCTTCGTCGATCGCGATGGCGATGCTCCGAAGCACGCGTGACGACGAGGCAGGGCTCTCCGATCGCGAGGAGCGGTTGCTCGGGGAGATCGCCCTCGGCTTCACCAACGCGGAGATCGCCGAGCACATGCACCTCTCGGTCAGGACGGTCGAGTCCCATCGCTCGAGGGTTCAGCAGAAGCTCGGTGCATCGAGCAGGGCGGAGCTCGTCCGCGAGGCGCTCGACCGCCAGCTCGTTCACTGACGCTCATCGTCATCCGTTCCTGCTGAGTTCCCGTTCCGCCCTGCGTAAAGCAGGGTGTCGGGTGGGCGTAGCTTCGCAAGGGTGGAGAGGACCGCCCGGACCCCAAAGCTCCTGATCGCTGCTGTGGCGATTGGGCTCGCTGCGCTCGGGTTGAAGTGGTTCGCCGGCGCCAACACCGGAGCCGGCGGGCAACCGGATCGACGGTCAGGCTCGTTCACCTCAGCCCGCGGCCCGTCATCGGCAGGGCAGAAGCCCGGCAGCCGGGGAGCTCAGCGCGGGGGACCGCTGATCGTTCAGGTTGCCGGGCTGGTGCGGCGGCCCGGTGTCTACCGGCTGCCTGTCGGTGCGAGGACCTTCCAGGCGATCGAAGCCGCCGGAGGATCGCTCGGTCGGGGCGACCCCGGCTCACTCCAGCTCGCCGCCCGACTCGCAGACGGGGCAAGGGTCGAGGTCCCCGCCAAGGCGAGGGCCGCGGTTGCCTCCGCGCCCGGCGGGGCGGCGGCCGCTGCCGGTCCGGGAGCCGGCCCGGCCGGGCCTGTGAGCCTCAGCTCGGCAACGGTTGAGCAGCTCGACTCGCTCGACGGGATAGGGCCGGCTCTGGCGAAGCGAATCATCGAGTGGCGTCAGGCTCATGGCGGCTTCAGTTCGATCTCTGAGCTCGACAGGGTCCCGGGGATTGGACCGGCGAAGTACGAAGCGATCAAGGACTCGGTCGTCCCCTGACCGCAGCAATTGCCCCTCCGGATTGCCGATCGGATCGTCGGACGGCCGCGAACGAGCCTGCTGGGTCTGTTCACGGCGGGCTTGCTGTTGGCCTCCGCCACCGCCTTGCAGGTCGGACTTACGGCCCTCTTGGCATCGATGGCGGCCGCAGCGGCCCGGATGTTGGGAGGTGGTCCCGGAGCCGCCGTCGCCGGGGCCCGGTCGAGCGCTTTTCTCTGGGCCGCCATCGCGGGCGTGGCAGTCATCTTTGGGTCCTGCGTCGGCGAGATCAGGGGGAGCGAACTTCACTCTTCGCCATTGCGAACCCACTCCGCCGGCATGGCGGGGAGCGCTCACCCGGAAGCCAACGGGGTCCTCGACCGGATCAGGGGAAGGGCTCGCACGGCTCTGGACCCCGGACTCCCCTCGAGCGTGTCGGCCCTGCTGGTCGGGATGGCTCTCGGCGATGACTCCGGCCTTCCGGCCTCGGTTCGCGAGGACTTCCGCAGAGCCTCGCTGACTCATGTAACTACATGCGCCCTAACGGCCATAACGCCATCGCAGTCGCGATCCTCGCACTTGCACTGACCGCCGCTCCCGCCTCGGCATCGACGTACCAAGACCGAGTCAGGACCGCCCCCGTCACCTGGCAGTACTCAAGCGCACTCAGCGCCTACACGGGCAGCTCCTACGGCATCGCGACAGTTAACCAGCTCTGGCCGCGCTTCCCCCGCCAGCAGCGCACGCAACGCCAAACGATGCTCAACGCAGCCATGCGCTACCACGTGCCCCTCAGGCTCCTCATGGGCGTCTACGGCATGGAGTCCAGCTTCGGACGGTTCCGCTGCTACTTCGGACTGACCGGATACTTCCCTCGCACCGGCACATCCGGCTCATTCCAACGCGACGCCTACCTCAGCGCTGGCATTTTCCGCCGGCTCCTCGGACGGGACATGATCCGATGAACCTCGACGGCTACTTGGAAGCAGCCAGGGCACTTGAGTCACGCCGCGACCTCGACGCTGAGATCCGCCAGGTCTGGGCACGGATCTCGATCGTTGCCGGCAACGTGAGTGGCAAGGGCTTCGAGTCAACCAGCGCAAGCGCCGACAAGCGCCTGCCAGTCAGCGACACGGGAAAGGCCCAAGGCGACCTTGAGCCATTCGAGCTCCGCGAGCGCATGCGCCGCGCAAAGACTG
The DNA here is from genome assembly GCA_037131165.1 of Actinomycetes bacterium. GTDB lineage: Bacteria > Actinomycetota > Thermoleophilia > Solirubrobacterales > Solirubrobacteraceae > WLNJ01. The sequence continues at coordinate 8,046 of JBAXRO010000004.1, forward strand.
ACCGCCAGAAGCAACGTCTCCTTGACGACATGGTCGACTACTACCGCGAAGTCACGGAATCCAAGGGAGTTGGCCGCCTCGACTTCGGTTCAGCAGAGGGCCGCTACCGAGCAGGCGAAGAAGCACACGAAACGAGCGTCGCCCGAGTCGCCCGCAAGTACGACAAACCACAGAGCACCGTCCGACGCTGGCGCGGCGAGTACCTCAAGGCCAAGTGATCAAGATCCTGCAACATCCCATTGTCTCGTCCGCTCAGGTTCGTAGAGTGATCACTACTTCTACCTTGCCGGAGTGCGCCTGCTGGCGCGACGGCAGGGTTCCAGCCGTTCACGAGGGGAGAGAACTTGTCCTGCAAGTGCCGGCACTGCTTCGGTCTCGCCGAGTACCTCGAGCAGGCACGCCTCGACACGAGAGGACTGCCGCGCGCACCAGGGCACGCAGCACTCGCGACAAGCAAACCGCAGTGCGTCGGCTCGATGACCTGCAACTGCCCGACCTGCCAACGCGAACGCACCCGACGCCCACTGCGTCGAGTCCGCCAACCATGGGAGACGCGCACTGCCGCGTAGCAGCGAACCATGGGTAGTCGTCGACGCCAAGACAACAACCCCATGCCAGCCAAGAAGGAATCCCTCTACCACTGGGCCCTCGACGTGATGTGCAACGGCGACGTCCCCGCAATCGTTCCGACCATCGACGAGGACGGCAACATCAACGGGCTGTACGGCGTCGCCATTCACCCGCAGGTAGGCACGCAACTGCGCTCCAGCATCCACAGTCCCTCGAAAGGCGAACGATGCGCAGCGGCCATCGCAGCGGTCGCGCTCTGTCGACAGTCCGCTCGCGACGACAACTTCGACACGCCATGAACTTCGTCGGCACATTCCATTCCCTCGCCGACCGAGGCACGCGCCAGCAGCGTGCGGCCGCAACCAACCGTTCCAGCCCTCCCATCGCGCAACGGATCACGGTTGCGGCCACCCACCTTCCCGCATGAATCGCCCCTGCATAGACTGCGGAGCAATCACTCCGGCCACGCGCTGCAAGCCGTGCGCGAGCGCCCGCAACCGCGTCACACACGGCGACACGTACTACCGCACCAAAGAATGGAAGCGCCTCAGTCGCCAAGCTCGCCTCGAGCACGGATCTGACTGCACGCTTTGCGGCAGCACGCACCGAGTCCAAGCGCACCACGCAGTGCATCGCACCGAAGGCGGACCCGACACGATCGACAACCTCGTCATGCTCTGCGCGTCATGCCACCGCAAAGCACACACGAGCACTGACGTCGACCAGATCCTTAAGGGAATCACCCGTGACTGACTTGCCACTCCCGACCGACGTCGCATTTCTCCGCTTGGAGACCAGCACCATCGACGACGAGCACTACACGCTCATCGCGTACGTCGACGAAACCACCTTCACTTGGACTGCCTGCGTAGTCAACTACCACACGACAGACGGCACGCTCATCCTCGATCGAGCATGGACTAGTGACGACAGTCGAGGCACCGGCATCCTCAAGCGCACCGTCGGCACCCTGCTTTTGGCCGCGCACACCGCCGGCGTCGAGCAGGCAGAATTCCACGGCATGGCAAGCACAGGTGAGGTCATCGCTCGCGGAGCTCAACCCTTGACCGCCACTGACGTCCGAGTCCCGATGCCAGGCACCTTTTACGACTGGCTGCAGGGCGAACTCACGACGCTCGCCGACTGACGTCGCTTCATTCAAGGGGGGGTGCTTGAGCGGGATCGCCAAGCAGGGTACCCGCCGCCCTCAATCTGTGAAGAACAGCTCAGCCGTGAGGAGTCTTTACGTATGTCCCGAGGTGCGCAACGATTCACGCCCGAACGCCGGCAGCAGTGGTTGAAGCTGATCGAGCTGGGCTCCACTCAAGACGAGGCGAACTCGACAGTCGGTGTCAGTTCGGCGACTGTGCGCCGTTGGCTGCAGGAGGGCCGTGCTGGCAAGTCTGACGAGCGACGCAAGTTCGCGGAGACGTTCGATGCGCTCCCGAAGCGTAAACCTCGGCCGGCCCCGAAGTCGTTGGTGAAGCAGGAGCGGGAAGGCAAGCTCACGCCCGATCAGCTGGAGGCGCTACTCGAGCAGGCCGCCGTCGACTTGAACGTCCAAGCCATTCGACTGCTGCTCGAACGCCCGTGGGAGAAGAATGCCGACGAAAACGAAAGCCCTAGGGTCACGCTCGCGGACGAGCTTGCAGCATTCCGAGAGCGCAAGGCGGGAACTGGCTGAGTTCGAAGCCCTGTGTTGCCCGCGGTTGATCACCGAGAACGGTGGGCCGCTCGTGCTTGAGGACTGGCAGCGAGAAGTACTGCTCGATCACTTCGACAGCGCCAAGGAGCTTGTCGTCCTGATCGGAAAGGGCAACGGCAAGACCACTCTGTTTGCGGCGATCGCGATCTGGCACCTGTTGACCGTCGATGATGCCCGCTGTTACATCGCGGCGGCCTCTCGAGATCAGGCGTCGATCATGTACCAGCACGCCCTCGGTTTCGTGAAGCGCAATCCGGAGCTCGAGCAGCTGATCCTCGTGCGGGCTGGCACTCGTGAGCTGCGAATCATGGGCGGCACCGGGTTCGTGCGTGTTCTCGCGTCTGACTCCAACACGGCGGACGGCATCGCGCCGACCCTGTTCCTCTGCGACGAGCTGCATCGTCACAAGTCCACGGACCTTTACACGGTGGCCGCTCAGGCGCTCGGCAAGAGAAACGGTCGGATGGTCACGATCAGCACGGCCGGCTCGAGCATGGAGTCGCCGCTCGGCAAGATCCGCGAGCGCGCTCACCTGCTTGACGATCAGATTCAAGACGACTTCCACTTGCGAGCCGTCAGTGACGACGGCACTTTCATCGTGCATGAGTGGGCTGTTCCGCCAGGGGAAGACGTCGAGGACGTCAACGTCGTCAAGCGCGCGAACCCGTCGAGTTTCGTCACGGTCGAGGATCTCAAGCGCCGGCTTGAGTCACCGAGCACCCACAAGCGCGACTGGCTCAGGTTCGCTTGCAATCAGTGGGTGACTGTCGAGGACGCGTGGATCGAACCGGGAAAGTGGGGTCTCCTCGCCGACCCGGACATGAGCATCCCCGAGCATCACGAAGTCCACGTAGGAGTCGACATAGGCTTGCGCCACGACACGTCGGCTGTGGTCGTCGTGGGTCAGCGAGAGGACGGTCGCTGGATGGTCGAGTCGAGTGTGTTCACTCCCCCCGAGGGCGGTGAGGTCGACCTCGCTCAGATCGAGCAGCACATCATGAGCCTGCACGACTACTACTCCGTGCGCGGCGTCGTCTACGACCGGTGGAATTTCAGCCGGTCAGCTCAGGAGTTGGCGAGCCGTGGCGCGGTCACGATCGAGATGCCAATGACTAATGAGCGCATGGTCCCGGCCTGCACTCGCCTGATGGAAGCAGTGAATCGGCACGAGATCGTCCACAACGGCGACCCGGCCCTGCAAGCCCACGTTGAGGCGGCCGCGGTCAAGAGCACCGAGCGTGGCATTCGAGTTTCGAAGGGCAAGACGGGCGCGAGCCCCACCGGCAAGATCGACGCGCTGATTGCCCTGATCCTGGCCTTCACGGTCGCAACCAACGAATCCCCGGAAGTGAGCGTGGAATGGCTGTGAGACTCAAGAAGCGCCGCGTGCGCCTGCACCTCAAGAACGACGCGCCGAGCATCGAGGGCATTCTCGTCGGCACAGTTGACGGGCATTACCTGCTCAAGATCCCGCGCGTTCTCAAGGCGGCCGGCGACACCATCAGCCTCGACGGTGACGTCGAGGTGCCCCGCGTCAACGTCCTGTTCCTGCAACGTCTCGGTGGTGACCAATGATCTTGCGAGGACGTGACGGTGACGTTGAAGTGCGTGACCTGTTCGAGGGAGTTGACAGGGTCCCGCGCCCCGGTGAGGCCGGTGGCGCCTGGTCCTACGCCGGCCGCCAAGTCAGCTTCGACGAGGCGAGCAGTCTCCCCGCCGTGATGGCTTGCATCCGGCTCCGCGCCGAGACCGCGGCAAGCCTGCCGGTCAGGCTGTTCGAACAGGACGGCGATCAGCTGCAGGCGCCCGTGAACTACAAGGATCAGGCCGCGATGCTCAGTCGCGAGCCGAACTCCGACATGACCGCGTTCCACCTCTGGTACCACGTGTTCTCAAGCCTTGACGGCTGGGGTGGCGCGTACCTCCTGAAAGCGAAGGCGAAGGGCCGCGTCGAAAGCCTTTATCCACTCGATCCGAGTCGCGTGATCCCCCGCGTCGAGGACGGCGAGCTCGTGTTCTACGTGCGCAACAGCGCGAACGGTGGCCGCCAGCCTCACGATCCGAAAGGCACTCGCCTGACTCGATCGGACATCCTGTACATCCCGGGCGTGCTCCTGAACGACCCGTACATCGGAGTGTCACCGATCGCGGTGCATCGCCACATGCTCGGCAACGCATTGGCCCAGCAGGAGTACGCGGGCCGGTACTACGCCAACGACGGCAGTCCCGGTGGTGTGATCAGCGTGCAGGGCCAACTCACCAAGGAGAAGCGCGACGAGATCAAGGAGGCGTGGGAGGCGCGTCATCGCTCCGCGAGCGCTTCGCATCGTGTCGCGGTCCTCAGTGGTGGCGCCGAGTTCAACACGGTCGGGATCAACTTGCGAGACGCACAGTTCATCGAGGGGCAGCTTTCAAGCACCCAGGACGTCTGCAGGATTTTCGGTGTTCCGGTTGGCTTGCTTGACGCTCACGGGTTCAGTGTTCGAACCACGCCGGAGGAGGACATGAGCCGGTTCGCGCTGAGGCTCAGTCCGACCCTCAGGCGGGTCGAGAGCGCCATCGAGACCGACAAGGACCTTTTCCCCGACGGGTCCGGTTCGCGGTTCAATGACGCGGACCCCGTCGTGAGGTTCGACACGAACCACTTGGTTCGCGCGGACCAAGCCAAGAGATTCGCCGCGTACACGGCAGCCCGCCAGGGCGGTTGGATGAGCGCCAACGAGATCCGCGCATTCGAGAACTTGCCGCCCGTTGAAGGCGGCGACGAGGTGCAGGCCACACCAGTTGGTGGCGCACCGAACCCCGATCCCGTCACTGACTGACCTTCGCGCCCGTTGCGGCGCACTACCCGAGGAGAAACCCATGGACCGCGAGGCACGCGACCTCATGCCCGAAGACGACACCACTGAACGCCTCGAAGGCGTTGAGGAACTGCTCTGCACGGTCGGAGCAGCGATCAGTCAGTGGCAGTTGTCCAAGGTCACCCCTGAGGAGGAGCCTGACGAGCCGACGGGCGACCCTGAGGCTGAACCCATGAGCGAGGCGCGCAGCGCCCCTGACGGCCTGTGCGTGCGTCGTGGCGTGATTGACGGGCGTGAGCACCTGCTCGCCGGCCTTGAGAACGTCGAGATCCGAGACAGTGGCGCCGGCAGCGGGTACTTCACTCTGCGCGGGCACGCCGCCATGTTCTCGACGGACAGTGAGGACCTGGGCGGTTTCATTGAGCGCCTCATGCCAGGGTGCTTCGCTGAGGCACTGCGCTCAAGCACCGTGCATCTCGTCTGGCAGCACGACATGGGAATGCCGCTCGCGAGCACAGAGAGCGGCACCCTTGAACTGCGCGAAGACGAGCAGGGCCTCTCAGTGTGGGCGCGCATCCCGAACACGCTCAGCTACGCCCAAGACATCAGGACCCTGTTCGAAAACGGCATCGCGACCGGCATGAGCTTCGCGTTCACGTTGCCGGAGGACGGCAGTGGCGAGACGTGGACTCGCACTCCTGACGGCACTCCACTGCGAACCATCACTCGCGTCGCTGAGCTGTTCGACGTCAGTTGCGTCTCGCGCGGTGCCTACCGCCAACCAGCCTTTTCCATGCGCAGCGTGATTGACGCCGCAGTGGAAAGCGGTCGCCTTCCCGAAGGGGAAGGGGCCAGCCCCGTCGCGCAGGCAGACCCTGCGGGCGATTCGACCCAAGAGGTCGACGAGCGAGCCCGGGCACTCGCCGCGCAAAGAGAGGACGTCGGCCGTCGGCTGCGTCTCGCTCGAGCGCGTTCCCGCCAGTAAACCCAAACAAGAGAAAGGAGCTTGATCGTGGAGATCAAGACTCTCAAGGTTGCCGTGCGCGACGCTTTCTCGGCCATGGAGTCGGCTGCCGCCGACCTCGAGGCCGTGACCGACGAGACGCCGGAAGCCGACATCACCCAGCGCAACGAGGCTTTCGAAGCCGCTGAGCGCGATCACAAGGCCGCCGTCGAGACACTCGAGCGCGCTGAGCGCGTCGCAGCTGCTCGCGAGAGCCTGCCGACCGTCCCGGCCGAGGACAGCGCACCCGAGGGTGCAGTGACCTCGACCACGGGCGCGAACGTCCGCATGGGCGTCACCACGGAGCCGGACATGTACCGGTCCCCCGACAAGGCCCCGAGGTTCTCGTTCTTCCAGGACCTCTGGAACTCCCGCAAGGGCGACTCGGGCGCTCAGGAGCGTCTCGCACGCCATCAGGCTCACGAGCTCGAGAAGCGTGCCGTCTCCAACACCGACGGTGCCGGAGGCGACTTCGTGCCGCCCGCATGGCTGATCAGCGACTACGTGCATCTCGCGCGCGCAGGTCGAGTCACCGCGGACGCCACGTTCAAGCTCCCGCTGCCGCAGGGCACCGACTCAATCAACGTGCCCCGCATCACCGGTGGAGTCACCGTCGCCGCACTGCAGGACGGCAACAACGCCTCGAACACGGACATCACCAGCGACGCAGTGACCGCCCCGGTGGTCACGATCGCCGGTAACGCCGACGTTCAGCGTAGCGCCTTGGAGCGGTCGACTGCCGCGGGTGCGGGCCTCGACAAGATCCTCGCGAAGGACCTTGCCCTGGCTTACTCCACTGCCGTCGACGTTCAGGCCGTGTCGGGTTCCGGTTCGAGCGGCAACGCTCGCGGTATCCTCGCGACGTCTGGCATCAACCAGGTCACGTTCACGACCGGTTCGCCGACGCTGGCGCTCCTGTACCCGAAGCTCGCGGACGCAGTGAATCGCGTGCACACGGGTCGGTTCCTCGCGCCGACCGCGATCGTCATGCACCCGAGGCGTTGGGCGTGGTTCCTGTCGCAGGTCGACTCGACCGGCCGGCCGTTCATTCCGGCTCAGGCACCGTTCAACCCGGTTGGTGCACTGGCGGACGTTGCCTCTGAGGGCATCGTCGGGCAGCTGCTCGGACTCCCCGTCATCGTGGACCCGAGCATCCCGACCAACCGTGGCGCCGGCACCGACCAGGACGCGATCATCGTCGCTCGCTTCGATGACCTGTACCTGTACGAGGACGAGACCCCGCGGGTCAAGGTCTTCGAGCAGGCCCTGACTGACAAGCTGCAGATCAGGGTCCAGCTGTACAACTACCTGGCCTTCACGGCCGGGCGTCTCCCCAAGTCCGTCAGCACGGTCGAGGGTACGGGCCTCGTGGCCCCGACGTTCTAGTCCAAGGACTAGAAGGCGCATACGCGCCAACCGGAACCCCCCGCTCGCCCGACACTTGTTTGGCGGGCGGGGCTTCCGCTCAATCTTCAACCTCAACAGGAGGACCAGATGTCCGAGTTCATCAGTGACGAGCTGCGAGACGACCACATCTCCGCCCTGATCACGGAACGTGACTTCTACACGGCGCGCGGCGAGAAGGCTCGCGCCACCGAAGTCGACGCGGAGCTCGCGCGCCTCGGTGCCGCTTCGAAGCCGAAGACCAAGCGCGCCGAGAAGCGCCCTCGCCTGGCAGACCCGAAGACTGAAACCAGGTAGGTCGTGGCGTACCCCGACCTGACAACCCGAGCGGCCGTCAGGGCGCACCTGCAGAAGCCGACGGGCGACACCGCTCAGGACGCGATCATCGACTCGTTGATCTCACGCTCGAGCGCAGCGATCCAACGCTACTGCGATCGCGAGTTCGTCAGTGCCCAACCCGGCACGCAGGGGAGCCCCGTGGCGCGCGTCTTCGAGACCGAAGTGCTGCGCGACGGGTTCCTCGACCTCGCGCCTTACGACGCGAAGGCCGGCACCATCACTCAGATCCGTCTTGACACGGATCTCGACACGCCCAGGGTGCTTACGTCGAGCGAGTGGCGTCCCTGGCCGATCCCAGCTCGCGACGGCGTCGTCACCGCGTTGCGCGTCGCCCCGACAAGTTTGGGTGGATACCACCGGTTCCGCAACCGGCAGTTCGAAGTGACCGCTCAGTGGGGGTGGCCGTCGGTGCCATACGACGTCGAGTACGCCACGATTGTCACGACAACGATCTGGCTCAGGCGCGAGGTAGCAGCGTTCAGCACCACCTACAACCTCGACGAGGACCGTGTCGAGCGCCCTGAGGCACTTCCGAGCGCCGTCAGGGCGATGCTTGCGACGTACAGGCGAAGCACCCTTGGCTAGCGACTCGCACGGCTGGACGTTCCATGTGCCCGACTTGGGCCTTTCGATCCGCATGGAAGCCCAGCTGAACAAGGACGAATTCAAGAAGGTCCGCAACCGGATCAACCGTGAACTGCGCGACACGAAACGCAAAGTCGCTCAAGAGACGTTCGTGCCTGTCATGGACTCAAGAGCACGTTACGTGACGACGATCACCGGTCGCGGCATGGTCGCCCGGAAGGGCACCGCCGGCAGTGTGTACCTGACGACTCTCGCTCGAGGCAAGAAGAAGCAGACGGTTGGGTACTTGGAGTTTGGTGGCGAGAACCCCGGCAAGAAAACGCGGCGCATGATTGTCCCGGACGACATCACTCCGCTGGGTCGGATGCAGTCCGTGGGCGTGTCTCAGAAGGGTCATTTGGTTGGCCCGAAAGTGAAGGGCGGCAAGCGCCGCCGATCTCGCAGTGATCGGTCTCACGCCGGGGCGGTCAGCACGCCACAAGGACCGCGTGCGTGGATCAACAATCCACGCAAGTTCGCGGGCAAGCACATGCTCGGCAAGACCATGCGCTCCCAAACTCCAGTTTTCCGCGATCGGCTCAGTGACCGGCTGCTCGACTACTTCCAGACCGAAGGGTTCGACATTCAGCGATGAGCAGCACGATCATTCAACCGCTCGCCGACCTGATCGCGACCACCATCGAAAGCCTGCAGACCGACTTCACGGTCAACGGGTACAGCAACGACCCCGGATTCGCCGGCTTGGACAGTTTGCCGTGCGGCATTGTTGGCTTGCCGATCATTGACCGCGTCGACGTCGACGAGGCAGAGTCTCAGTTCGGAAGCAACGACTGGCGCTTCGAGTTCCCAATCACGTTTCTGTTCGACTTGGGCAACAGTGACACCGCCCAAGCGCAGGCCCTCGACACGGTCGAGCGGTTCATTCAGAAGATCGACTCCGCCGCACTGAGCGTCAGTGACCCAAGCATCGTCGACGCGAAGGTCACGCGCAGCGAAGGCGGAGAGATCCTCGATGCCTCACGTCCTCTCCTGTCCTACAACTGCACCCTCAGGGTGCTCAAGCTCCAAACCTGAGAAAGGCACCCATGTCCGACAAGCTTGACCTGAAAGCACCGCTCGGTGTGATCCTCGACCTGCCCGGCGCACCCGAGACGCCACACACCGTCATCGGTGTCAGGGGCCAGTACCGCCCGAACGTCGCCACCCCCATTGGCGGGAACGGCGAGATCACCCTCGACGAGGCCAAGGCCGCGATCGCCAGGGGCGTCCCGTTGCGTCTCGTGAACGTCGCAAAGAAGGACGTGGAGGCACTGCGCGAGCAGGCCGCCGAAGACCTCGCAGACGCCCGCAGGGGTGCCGTGCAGGCCCGCAAGGAAGACCTGATCGGCGCGGAGCCGTCGGTTCTCAATGACCAACTCGAAGCAGTGAAGGAGTAGAACCATGGCAAACGGCTATTTCACAGCCAAGTACGAGCAGGCCGGCGCGAGCAACTACGCGCCATCACCGGGCGCGGAAGGCATCACCCCGAGCTACGGGCTGCTGAGGTACTTCCCCATTCAGCAGGCCAAGCCCAGCTTGGGACCTGATCCGATGGAGCGCAACGACGAGCTGCGCAACACCGACCAGCCCCTGCTTCAGATCACCGACACGTACGATCCGACGTGGGAATACCAGAGCCGCGCATACCCGGACATCATCGGCTGGCACCTCGCTCAGCTCCTCGGCCGAGACACGACAAGCGGGTACGCGGTCGCCGCGGGTGCTGGCGCAACCGACCTGGACGGCACCACTGCGCTCGCCGCGGGCCAGTTCGCGCACACGTGGACCGCACCGTTCGGCCCGAGCGGCGCTCTGCCGCAGACGTCGCAACTGCTCTGGGCCTACAAGGACCAAGGCGCGTTCCTCCGCCTCAACGGCGCGGCGACCGAACAGTTCGAGATCGATACGCCCGACAAGGGGGGAGTGCAGATCAAGGCCAATGGCCCGGGCACGTACCTCGAGTCGATCAGCGATCCGAGTCTCACTCCGACCTACGAGTCGCCAAGCATCCGGCCATTCGTGCACGCGAACCTCAACGTCGCGTTCAGTGGCGCGAGCGCACCCTCAAGCCCGGGTGCCGCAAGCGGGTTCAACGTGCAGATCAACAACCCGGTCACCGCGGTCAGGACTCTCGGTGTCAACTCGCAGTACCCCGACCGCATGGAGAAGGACGACGGTCCGATCATGCTGTCGGGCTCGATCGCAAAGCGTAACCTCACGAAGACCGAGTGGGAAGCGATGCGTGACCTGAACCTGTTCACGATCACCGCCAGGTGGCAAAGCTCGCAGTTCATGACCGGATCGACCGGGGCGAAGTACGGCCTGCAGATGACCATCCAAGCGCAGCTCGTCGGAGGCGATGTCGATGATCTCGATAACAAGCGTCGCCACGGATCGTCGTTCAACTGGGTCGCAGTGCACGATGGGTCGACCGCGAGTGCCGTAATCAAGCTCGTCAACAAGACTGCGACGTACGCAGCATGAGCGCCCGCAAGATCACGATCGCGGACACGTTCGAGCCGATCGAAGTGGACCTCCTCGGCGTCGTCTACGAGACCATTCCGGTCACGCGCAGCGTGCAGCACAAGCTTGTCGAGCTTGAGAAGGCATCGGGTGGAGTTCTTGAGGACACGACCGCGAACCCCGACGATCAGTTCAAGTACCTCGCGAACATCGTCGCGATGCGCCTCAAGGCCGTCGACGACGCTGCCCCTGACGCTTCGGAGCACATCATCAGCCTTTACGAGGCAGACAAGCTCCGCCTTGATCAGCTGATCGCGCTGATCGACGACCTCGGAGGAGTCGAGGCAAACCCTACGCAGTGAACCTCGGGCGGTTGATTACCGCTCAGGTTCCCGACCTCGACGAAACCGAGGTTACGGATCTTGTGCTCTTGCGCAAGGAGTACGGCATCGGTGCTCGCGAGGCATGGATGAACATGCCCGCGTGGGAAGTGCAGCTGCTGCTTGGTGCCGTTCGCGGTGACGAGCCAGCGGAAGATGTAGGTGACCCGTTCGAGGACGGGCCGCCAAGTGAATTCAGAGACCTGTTCAACCAAGAGGAGTCAGACTGATGGCCGGACGCGGTGGCATTCGCCTCTACATCACTGCCGATTCGAAGGGACTGAACAGGGGTCTGAATCAGGCTCAGAGCAGTGTGGACCGGTTCGCCAAGGGGGCGGGCCGGCTTTCGCGTCTTGGAGGTGGGGGACTCGCGGGCGTCGTCGGTGGATTGACGAGCCTGGGTGGTGCCGCTGCGCTGTTGAAGGAATCGACGACCGCGACGATGGATCTCTACAAGGCGACAAGGCGCCTGTCGACGATCACTGGCATGGACATGCAGACGTCGAACGCGTGGATCAACACTGCGCAGTCGCGCGGAATCAAGACCGATCAGCTCGTCAGGTCCTACACGACCTTGGCGAAGCAGATCGGTTTGGCTCAGCGCGGCGGCAAGACCGCGGTAGCGACGTTCCAGCAGTTGGGTGTGAGCCAAGAGACGCTGCGGACTGGCAACACGGCCGAGATCATGGCGAAGGTCAGCGACGGGTTCACAAGGTACGCGGACGGCCTTGGGAAGTCACGGGTCGCCAGCCAGCTGTTCGGCCGGTCCTACGCGCCGATGCTTGCCCTGCTCAACAAGGGCAGCGGAAACCTCAAGGAGCTGCTCCGCGACGAGCTCAAGCACGGCGGACAACTCACCCTGAGCCAGAAGCAATACGAGCGCGCAAGGCAAGCTCAGATCCGGTTCAACATGAGCATGGAAAAGCTCAAGGTCACGATCGGCAACTCGGTCCTGCCATTCGTCACCAAGCTCGCGAACAAGATGTCAGACTGGCTGCAGAAGGGAGCCAACCGCCAGAAGATCGAGCAGGTCGTTCACTCGTTCGCGCGGATGGCAACTCAGATCGGGAACGTCCTTGAGGAGCTCGCGCCCGTCGTCCGTTCGATCGGTCGTTTCGTCGCGAAGAATCCCGGCATCGTCAAGATGATCGGTTACATGGTCGCCCTGCGGGTCGCGGTCAAGCTGATCAGTTTCGTCAATCCCCTGCGGGGCGTAACTCAGCTCATCGGGCGCGTGCGCTACCTGCGCACGGCAGGCGTTCGCGGTGGGCGCGGCATGGTGAACGGCATCACGAGCGCCCTCAACTGGGTCAAGCCGAAGATCGCGTCGTGGCTCGCCGCTTTGGCGATCAGGTTCGGTGCAGCCGGCAGTGCGTCCGGCAGCGCGTTCGGTGGCGGGTTCATCGCGTCGATGCTCGCAAAGCTCGGCCCGATCGCGGGCATCCTCAAGTGGGGCGCGCGAATCGGCGGGCCCGGAGCGTTCCTGACAACGTTCTTCACGCACGGCGTCAACGACATCACCCCGGACCGCAACGTCCGCGACATGGTTGGAATTCGTGGCAGTGGAACCGTCAAGTTCCTGCCGCAAGCCAGCAGCGCCCAGATGGCCGCGCTGCGCGGCTCGAGCGGCATTCCGAGCATGTCCATGCCGCAGTTGACGATGCCTGCAGGCGAGCCGACTCAGAACACCGGCGACGGCGCCTCAGGAGGGCGACGCGGTGCGCGAAGGGCAGGCGCCCCCAAGGTCTCTCCTCGCGCAGCCCTGCACCGCGCCTACAGGCTGCGCAACTGGGCGCACCCCTTCAAGGTTCGCCTCGCGCGCATCGGTTCTCGCGACACGTCGCTCGCTGCGAACCGACGCCGCAAGAGCATCCTCGAGCAGGGCATCGCCAAGTGGCGAAGCGTGCGCTCCGAGCTCAAGCGTCTCGCGTCCGATGCTCACAAGGGCGGCGACGAAAGGGTCACCTCAATGATCTGGGACTTGATTCATCGCGGCGACGAGCTTGCCGCCCGATGGAAAACGGAGCTCGGCGCAGTCAAGGACGTCATCGCCGTCGAAGGCAGTCAAGAAGCGATCGACAACGCCAACCGCAAGCTCGAAGTCGCGCGGAGCACGATCGCCGCTGAGCAGGCATTCCTCAAGACTGCGTTCGGCTTCGGGGACATTGGGTCGGGTGGCATGAACGCTTGGACGGCAGCGGGTGGGGCGATGGGCCTCAGTGCCGCGGGCGGCAACGTGAACATCATGATCAACAGTCTGCATCCCGGCGACGCGAAGACGAAGGCCGCGATCGGTAAGGCCGTCGTTGGCGCAGTCGGGAATCAGGGTTCGCGCAAGCGCCCGAGGCAGACGGTTGGAGGTCGACGCTGATGCTGCTCAACCTCTCAAGCTACGCGGCCTCGCCAACCTCGTTGGTGATCGCGGACAACACTTCCACACCGCCGTATGCCCTCATCGCGGACCAGCTCGATTGGGGCAACGCTCGCTTCGAGCATCAGTACTCCGCTCCGCGCGGCACGCAGGGAGCCAGGCCCGCCGCTGGCATTCCGCAGAACCGCACGGTCTCGATGCAGCTGCGCGTCTACGGGACGAGCAAAACGAATCTCGCGACCAACCTGCGCAACCTTGCGATGGTGCTCGACGAGCTCCGCCGGTTCGGCGGTCGACTGTCGTGGCAGAGCGCCGGCCAATCGTTCCGCCAGAACCTCGAAGTGATGGGAACCGACGGAGTTGAGCTCGGCGCCTGGGGCAACCGGCCGGAGAATCGCAACATCGCGACCGTCACCTTTGCCCTGTCGTGTGCACCGTACGCCAAGGGCGACCCGATGGACGTCCTCGACTCGTCGTTCGCGAACCTGTCAACAGACTACACGCTGGACTCCGGCACGATCGGGAACCTGTCCACGGCTGGCGGCAAGGTCACGGCAACGGCAGCGACCACGTCCGAGTATCGCCTGATTCACACGAGCCGCGGCTACGACCTCGGTGACGTCGAAACGATCGTGATGCTGAAAGTCGGCTCGACTGTCACGAGCTGGAAGGGCGGCGCTATCGCGTGGCGCACCGACGCCAACAACTACCTGACCGCCTACGTCGATGACAACGGCACCAACAGTCGCTTGAGAATCGATCAGGTCACGGCCGGATCGACGACCAATCGCGCGACCGTCAACCTCGCGGCGCGAGTGACCGCCAACCAGACCGTGTACGTGGTCCTGCGCGCGGAAGGCACGTCAGTCACCGCCGAATACTGGACCAGTGCGCCAACGCCGATGGGCACTCCCACACTGACGACCACGTGGACGGCTAGCGCCGCGCTGGCGGGCAAGTGCGGCGTCGTGTTCGTGCCTCAGTCGACAACCGCTGAAAGTGACTCCCTGACGGTCAGGCCGTACACGTATTCGAAGCGGGCACTGCCAGCCACCTGGCCGATGCTTGGCTCCATCCCGGGCGACGTGCCGGCCCTCGCAGGGATCGAAGGAACGACCGTGCAGTCGTTGCCGTTCGCGATGTTCGCGTGGCAACAGACACCAGGCGCGTCGAGCCTGTCGGGAACGCCGACTCCACGTCCCGCATTCACGGTTTTCAACGGCAACGACGACGTGGCAGCCGCTCGAGCCGGATGGATGTTCGTTGATTCGACGCGCAACCTGATCAGCACGACGTTCGCGACGGTGAGTGCCACGTCGTCAGGGACTACAACGACGACGTACACGTACACGACCACGAGTGCTCATGGACTGACAACGGGCCAGACGGTGACCGTCTTCAACGTGACGGCAAGCGCCTACAACCAGACGGGGACGGTCACGGTCACGAGCGCGACGACGTTCACGATGACTGGCAAGACGTTCGCGACGACTTCAACGGCCTCGGGGACGACGTACACGTACACGACCAGCTCCGCTCACGGCCTGTCAACGGGCGACACGGTCACACTCACCGGGTTCGGAGTGGCGGCCTACAACGCAACGGGCGTCACCGTCACGGTCACAAGCGCGACGACGTTCACTCGAGTCGGCGGTACTTCCGGACCAGCTGCGAGCAGCGGCACGACTGTTCCCAACCCGGCTGCGTCAAGCGCCAGCGGCACCGTGACCCTCGGCGCATTGAGCAGCATGACGTTTTCAGCCGAGTATCCGCTCGACCCAAGCCTACTTCCGATCGATGCTTACGCGGACGGCGACCGAGCGATCGAAGTGTGGGCGCTGCTGCGCTCCGATTCGAGCAGCAGGCTCGCGTTTCCAACGATCGTCGCGAGCTTGAAGGCCGCAGCCGGCGGCGGAGTCACCCGGTACACGGACGAATGGGGCAGCGCAGGGCGGATCGTGCCGACCGCGTCAAGCTCCAGCGTGAACCCCGTTCTGCGGTGGACGCGCTTGGGGACGCTTCACTTGCCCGCAGCTGGCAGCCGAGAGATGCGACTCGTGCTCGCCGGCAGCGTCGCGACGGGCAGCGCAGGCGGCGTGTTCGGAATCGCTCGAGTGATGCTCTTGCCGGTAAGGCAACGGGCGGCAACACCGACCACGAAAGCGAACGATGCGACGTACCCGGCGTGGAGTGCCAGCGCGGCGGAAACAGTCAAGTACGTCGACAGTGACCTGAGCACCACCGCCTATCAACCGTCGTCAAGTCTCGTGCCGTTGGGTGACCGCAGTTTCGGTGGCAGCCCCTTGGAGATCTCGCCCGGCGTCACAAGCCTCGGAGTGATCCTCGCAGCGAACGTCCCGGACTCCCCGACCGCGGACTCAACCACCGAGTACCTGGGCACGGCGACGCCACCGTCGGCTACGTCGCAGCCACAAGCGACCGTGCACGTGAGCGTGACCCCTCGCTTTGCGTACCTGAGGTGATGTGATGCGTGACGCGACGATCAGACTGCAGGATCTCGACGGCACATGGACGACGCTCGGAACGGACCGCGCGTCCGGGATCTACGCTCAGGGCCTGAACCTCACCTCCAACGATTGGGGCCCGGACACGGCCACGTTCGAGCTGCATCGCAACCCGTCGCTGAGCTGGCCCGACCTCAGTGCGTTCACGCCCGTCGAGATCGAAGTCGGCAATCAACTCTGTTGGTCGGGGCGCGTCGCGGAAGCCCAAGTCCAGGACGGCTCGACGCGGCAGCTGAGCGTCAGGTGCGAAGGCAGGCAGTACGAACTCGACGACGATCAGTTCGCTCGCACGTACTACACCCGGTCGATTGGAGACTGGCAGCCAATCACTGATTACGTCCCTGTCGGCACTGACTGGGTCGGGCATGGTGGCACCGTCGACGTGCGCGACGGCTCGATCTGGATGGGCTGGCGCGCCGGCAGCGTCATGCGAACCGGCGACATGCTCGGCCTCGTCCTTGACTTGGGCGCCAAAGCCGACTACGGGTTCGGACGCCTGTCGGCGTTCGGCGAGATGCACATGGAAGGGTTCAAGTTCCCGCTGTCTACCGTCAAGGGCAACTACGGAACCAATGGGGTCGGCTACATCACGACCGCGTACGGCAACGACACGAACGGCCCGGCGTACCCGTCCAATCAGAACAACTCGACACTGCCGGTCAGTGCATGGTCCAGCGGCGTGTCCTACGCGCCCGGCGACGTCGTGTCCTACAACGCAACGGTAATGGGCGGCTACCAACAGGTTTACATCAAGCAGACGGGAACCGGCTCGTCTGCGACCACGCCGCCGAACGACTCGAATTGGTTCCAGGTGCGCAACCCCATCAGCGTATGGGTCGAGTTCTTTCCTGACCTCGGGTCACTGTATTCCGCCGCCCAATGGACTCGTCAGGACTTCATCGACAACTACGAATCCGTGTTCGGCTTCAACAAGGCGGTGGCGACCACTGATGCCGCTGCAGCGCAATCGTGCAGTGCCATGTTGAGCACCGGCCTCGCAGCCAACGACGGCAGTCTGGTGCGACCGTCGGCGTCCAATCAGGGCAAGAACATCAAGCAGGCCGCCTTCTGGAAAACCGCGTCGAACAGTGCCCGGTACTGCCTGATTGCCATGTCCACAAGTGGTTACGGCAAAGTGGGCACAATTGCAACCGGCGCGATCCGTGACGTGCAGCCCCTGCCGAATTCGTACGGCTTGAACTTGGGTGGGCTGGCGTTGACGAGCAGCTACACGAACTCGCAAACACCGAACCTTGATCCGACCACGAATTCGTATGCGGACATCGTCGGCTCCGTCGCTTCAGCATTGAAGGCCAGCGCTGTCGTCAGGGCAGCGGTCTCAAGAGCCGCACAGAGCTTGACGACCCGTCAAGTTCAAGACACGAGCCTCAACTTGCAGCACGTCAAGACCGACGGGTTCAAGACCCCACGCGAGGTCATTCAGGACGTCAACTCTTTCCACGGGTGGGTTTCGCGCGTCGACGCCGATGGTGACCTTGTGTTCAAGCCGCAACCCACTGCGCCTCGGTTCGAACTTGGTTCATGGTCTGGCTATGAGTTCACGGATCAGGCTGCCTCGAGCGGCGAGGACATTTACAGTCGAGTGATCGTCGAGGGGCTTGACCCGTTCGGCCAGTTGAATCAGGTGGTTCGCACCGCGGCCCAAGTCGCGACAAGCGTCAGGCTTTCAACGCCTGGGGCGTCGACGTTGACCGCGGCTCAGCAGCAAAGCTTGAACGTCGTGAGTGTTCAGCAGAGTGACGTCGCGATCGGCACGCCGAACGGCAAGATTCCCGTCGACACGGTCATCACGGCAACACCGCAGATGCTCGCTCAGCTTACGCCAGCAGGCACGTCAGGAGCGACAGCCGTCGCCGCCGCGGCCGTGTCCGTCAATGGAGTCTTCCGAGCCGGCGTGACCTACGAATTCACTGGATCGATCAACATCGATGGGCCAAGCCTCGGAGATCCACCTCAAGATTTTCTGCTTCGGTTCGGCAACGACGGTTACGCAATCGGCACGAGCATGGTCGTTCAGACAGGTGTCACGCAAGCGCTCACGACGGAGACGTACACCAACGTGGTTCGCTTGACCGCCTCGAACTCAAGGGCCAACTGGAAGGCCGCTAACCGGTTCACGGTTTACTGGACGCCCGCGACCGATCAGACCCTGTCCACCGCGTTTGGCGGCATGGCAATCGCGATCGCCGGCAACGCAAGCCAAGGTGCCTACGCTGGAGTGTTCGGGATCAACGCCGGGCAAAGCTCAATCCCGACGACCAACCAGCTCAACATCGCCGTGCGCTCCCGCGCAGTCACGCTCGCCGAGCGTCGCGGACTCAAGCGCACGTTCATGCTCAGCGTCCCGGGCTCGCAAACCAACGCGACACTCACCGCGATCGCGGACGCTTGGCTGTTCAACCACCTGCGCGCCCAGTTCCGAGGCACCATGACCTCAACTGGGCCCACGGCCTTCCGGCAAGCCGACACCGGCGACCCAGTCCACCCAAGTCGGCTTCTGCTCGAGGCCGGGGAAGTCATCCGTCTCAGTGACCGCGTCGACCCCGACACCGGCCAACTGGGTCGCGAAGCACGCGTCGCGAGCGTGAGCTACGACCATGATGCTCAATCCGTAAGCATCGAGCTCGACAACCGCCGAGACAACCTACAGACGTTCCTCAACCGCCTCGCCGCCGCATAGGGGGCGACTGACCAATGACCCAAGGCGACATCACATTCCTTATGCGCGAACTCGATTCGATCAAGAGCACCGTCGAGAAGACCCAAGAAGACGTCGTCGACGTCCGCGAACGCGTCACGCGCCTCGAGGCAAACGACGAACGTCGACTTCGCAGCCTCACTCGCATCCAGTGGGCGATCGGCTTGAGCGTCACCGCGCTCTTGGCCGGCGTACCCGTGCTTTTCCTGATCGTCGACCGCATCACTAACTAGCCCGAGGAGGGTCACATGTCGGTACTCAAGCGTGGTTCGCGAGGACCGCTCGTGCAGCAACTCAAGCGCCGCCTGCGCGCACACGGCCACTGGCGCCAAGCGTGGGGTTACACCACGGGCTTCGGGCGCATCACCGACCAACAGGTCCGCATCTTCCAAGCGAAGGCTGGCCTCATCGTCGACGGGCAGGTCGGCCCTCAGACGTGGGCTGCCCTCAACGCTCCCGCGTTCAACGCATCGAAGGGCGAACGCGCCCGCGCAGTCAACTGGGCACTCTCGAAGCAGGGCATCACGGAACGCCCCGCCGGCTCCAACCAAGGCCCCGGTCGCGACGGCATCACCGCGATCCAAGAAGCAGCTGGCTACCCCGGTGGGGGCGTGCCCTACTGCCAGTGTTTCGCGAGCTACAGCGCCCAGGTTGGCTCAAGAGGCAGACTGCGCGCCAACACGTTCGGCGGCTACACCGTCGCGGTCGTCGACATGGCCCGCAACGGATCTCACGGCCTGCGCCTCGGAACGCTGCGCTCCGCCCGTCCCGGCGACTGGATCGAGTTCAACTTTCCCGGTGGCGAAAGCGTCGATCACGTCGGCGTGTTCCTCAGGCATGACTCGGCGGCTGGCACGGTCACGTGCATCGAAGCGAACACCTCAGCGCCTGGCGACACCACGGGAAGCCAAGCCAACGGTCAAGGAATCTGGACTCGCACACGAAGTGTCCAGGCAGTCGGAGCCGTCGTCGTCATTCCGTTCAAGAGCTAGGAGCCCCAGCATGGACCCCAAGAAGACCCTCTCAAGCGCTCTGCAGGGCGCGATCCTTAGTGTCGCCAGTGCCCTCGCGATCTTCGGCGTCCTAGACGTCGACAGAGCCAACGCACTTGCAGCCGTTGCCGTGAGCTTCATTCCGCTGTTCGCTGCCGTCGCAGTTCGCAGCGGCCGTCGCCCGAAGTAGCACCCAACCTACCCAAGGGGGCAGTGTGTCCACGAAGGTCATCGAGATCCTTGACGCCGTCACGGAAGCCGGAACGATCAAGGGAGCCGCCGACCTGCTCGGCATCAACGAGAAGACCCTGAACGGTCGAATCACCCGCTTGGGGATTCGCGACGAAGTTCATGGCCTGCGCAATCCGGGCAAGGCGAGCGTCCCGCACAATGACCCCCGCGGGTCAGTTGACTGGCCGTCCGACCGTGAAGTCGAGCAGATCGTCACGGACTCAGACAACCTCGAACAGGCCGCCGAGCGGTTCGGTTGCACGCGCCCAACACTGATTCACAGGATGCGCCGTCAAGGCATCACTGCCCGACCGATGGGGCGACGCCGCAAACCGATCGACGATCCGCAACGCCTGCAGGTCGATCAGCTCAAGGGCGAGAACAAGGCACTCAAGCGCGAGAACAGCGAGTACGCGAAGCTCCTTGCCAGTCAGGAGTCGTTCTTCAATCGCATCGTTGACGCGACGAAACGTCCCGTTGAGCCGTTGAAGATCAAGCCTCGGCCGCGGCAGTCGGGCAAACCCGTTCGCTCGGCGATCTTGCCGATCTACGACATGCAGTTTGGGCAACTCGTCAGGGAGTCGGACACGCCCGGAGGCAAGGGCACATTCAACGTCGACGTATTCGACGAGCGCCTGAACCGGTACCTCGAAGGCACCAAGGGCGCTCTCCGCCACTACGCGTCCAGCTACCAGCTGAACGAGCTGATCCTCGTCTACGGCGGTGATCAGGTCGAGGGCGACGAGATCTTCGGAGGGCAAGCCTGGCAGCTCGAGCTCGACCCACCCCGACAGGTGTGGGAGCTCGCCGGTCGAGTCGAGACACTCACTCGCGACCTAGTCGAGTTCGCGCGCGGCGAGCTGGGCATCGAGTACGTCCTCGTCGTCTGCGTTCCCGGCAACCACGGCAAGGTCGGCGGCAAGCGCGGTGGCGCCCGCCCGGCAACGTACTCGTGGGATTGGCTGCTGTTCAAGCTCCTCGAGCACCGTGCCTCAGAATGGGTTGACGACTACATCATCGAACCCGCCGGCAGCGCGTTCTTCTACGCCGCCGGCCAAGAGTTCCAAGCCGTCCACGGCGACCAGATCCGAGGGTGGGGCGGCATCCCGTTCTACGGCCTGCAGCGATTCGACGCTCGCAGCGTCCGCCTCCACAACCGCCTGTACCGGTACCTCCTCATGGGTCACCACCATCAGGCCGGCGAGATCCCACAGAACACCGGTGCGGAAACGATCATCAGTGGCGATTGGGTCGGGGCGAACAACCTGTCTGGCCTGATCACGGCCGCGAGCCGCCCCCAGCAGAAGATCCTCTACGTCAGTGAGAAGTGGGGCATCACGAGCACGGAGCGGATCTACCTCACTGACGACGAAGCCGCGTACCAACCCAGCGCGATCCACGGGAGGCGAGCATGAGCACCTGTCAGTGCAACCCGCCGGCAGTCGGTCAAGATCCTCGACGTGCGGAAACGTGCGTGAAGTGCGGCAAGCACCTGCCAGAGGTGACGACCATGGAGCGCAATCCGCAATTCGAGATTGCAGTTCTCAAGGCCGCGGCTGAGCGCGTCGGCCTGCCTCACCTCGCCGACAGCCTGCACGCCTTTGCGGATCGTCGCGTTCTCGACGGACCGATTCTGCTGCCCCCGGGCCGCGACCTCATTCAGGAATGGCTTGAGGAGGCAGCCGACGGCGTCGGCAATTACGGGCCCTGGTATCTGCAGCTGCAGCACCTGTTCCCCAGCGAAGATGACGGCACGATCGCGTACATCCAAGAAGCCCTGCAGCACGGAATGCTGATGTACCACTGCCTGCTCAAGGCCGCCGGCCGTCAGTAGCGGATCACGTTCGGTACGCTCGTTTGCGTGAGTGAGCAGCCAACCTCGGACGCAGAGGAACTCGTCAAGGCGATCGGCGTCGGCATCGTCGCGTTGGTGATCGGGTACTTTGCGCTGTGCGGCGGTGATTCGGAACCTTCGAAGTCCGCGGCGCCCAGCGCTCAGCAGCAGCAGAAGAGTCGCGCTGAGGCAGCCGTCAAGCGCCGGCGGGCGCGTGCCGCTTCGAGGGCATGGAACCGCTACCTCACGAAGTACCTCACGCTCTACATCGCTCAGACCGGCAATCGCCCTGGTGAGATCTCGATCAGTCCAGTGAAGACGTCCGACATCGACGAGGACACGACTGTTTACGGGTCGCCGACCGCGATCGCGACGGGTGTCGCGGCTTTCACTACGCCCTTGGGTTCAACCGAGCAGCGCGGCTACAGCACCGTCATGGTCGAGCAGGCGCCCGGTGATTGGCGTGTTGTGCAGAGCGAGTTCGAAGACAAACCAATCGGCGGGTAGCCGACCCTACAGCCCGAGCGCTTCGGCGCTCGGGCTTCATTTGTTCCCGACCAGGTAGCGTCGCAGTTCGCAGCGGCCGTCGCCCGAAGTAGACAGTAACGCTTGCCTTGTCATGCACTACGCACGCTTGACTGTGCTTATGCATGACTTGTGAGGCTGGTTGGGACATTTAACGGCGTCGCTCGATCTCATTCAAGCGATCCGCCAATAGGGGAGCAAGCCTGATCGCCAAGCGGTCAAGCTCCTCGTCGGTGAATCGCTCAGGCGCCGGCAGTCGATCGACGTAAGACCACAACTCGTCGTAGTCGACGCCGAAGCCGGTAGCGATCGCCCGAATGTTCTTGGCCTCCGGACGCGCCGTCACACCCAGCTCGATCTTCTGCCAAGTCGAGTAATGCAAGCCGACTCGCGCCGCCGCTTCTTTCTGCGTCAGGCCGCCGCGTAGCTGCTTGAGCCGTCGACCGATTGCAGTTGTTGCAGCCATGCGTTTTGGACGCTACCGGGCAGGGAAGGAGTTTGGCGCCAGTTGACGAAACCACGCACAATGCGGACACAATGTAGATTGCGTCTGCGCGGTGTGCGATCCTGCGCATCACTCTACGGGAATGGAGAAAACTGATGGGAACGATTCTGATGATTGCCTTCGCGGCCGGGATGACAGTGATCTTCCTGCTGGCGCTGGCTGCGCTGCTCTGCGAAGTGCGGTCCTTTCGCCGCTACGACGCCCTGCTTGAGGCGGAAGACCGAGCCCTCAAGCGTGCCGAAGCGTGGTCGTTCAGCGACGAGGAGTTCGACCAGCTCGCAGCGGACACCTACACGCACCTGAGGGGCCGAGCATGAGCGACCGCGGGTTCGCCGGCTGGACCAAGCCGACTTCGAAGCCGACGTCAAAGCCACTGGACGGGCTCCCGCTGCGGCAGGACGAGACCGATCCGACGGAGCAGATCCGCAAGGCGATTCGATTCGACCTGGCTTGGATTGTCGCCCTGAGCGAGGCCCCCATAAACCGCCTCAGCGAAGACCTTGTCGAGCGGCTGCTCAAGAACGCCCGCGAGCGCGTGCTTGAGCTTGCAGCTGATCTTGATGCCTACCACGGGGAGCGCAACTGATGAGCACCAAGACACGTCAGAAGGTCGCAGACAAGCGCGCGCGTCGCAGCCTAGCCAGCCGGCACTCACGGAAGCAGTTGGACGACGAGCAGCAGTTCGCGCGGTTCTATCCCCATGGGCCAGCGAGTGAGTCGCGCCTTGGCTGGACTTGGCTCGCCGCTCGAGCACCCGGAGATTGGGCGGGGCACGTTGACGGCAAGAAGCGGCGAGTGACGGGAGGGCGCGTATGAGCGACGTCATTGAAGGCGAGAGCGTGGAACTCGCTCACGTCGAAGCTCAGCCTCTTGTAGCGGGCAACACGCCTGCTGAGACGCTTGAGGGTCACGTCCTGATCGCCAACGAGCTTCGCCGAATCATCGCGGAGCAGAAGCTCAGCGTGCAAGTGCAGGGCAAGGAGCACGTCAAGGTCGAGGGCTGGCAGACACTCGGGTTGCTCTGCTCGATCACTGCCGTAGTCACGGACACGGTTCCCGTAGACGGCGGGTTCATGGCAACCGTCGAAGCCAGGCGCGTCACTGATGGCATGGTTGTCGGTCGAGCCCAGGCGCTCTGCACCAACGACGAGAAGAAGGGCCCGTGGAAGAACGCTGACCGGTACGCGCTTCTTTCCATGGCGCAGACTCGGGCGACGTCGAAGGCGTTGAAGCAAGCAGTAGGCCCGCTGATGCAGCTGGCGGGTTACCAGACCACTCCGTTGGAGGAGATGCCCGTCGAGCCGGTCGGCGAGCCGGTGAAGCGTAGGTGCATCACTGAGGATCAGGCCAAGGCGTTGACGAACCTCGCTCGGATCAAGAGCTTGTCGACACCGGAGCTTCGGAAGCTCGTCGCGAAGGAGATGCAGGTGCCCGTCGAGAAGGCTCGCCTGTTGGACTTGTCACCCGGCGAGTTCGAGTCGATCATGCGGACGTTGGAGCTGCGGCCATGAGCAGCGGAATGGACGCTGAGCGGATCGTTTTCGAGGCAAAGCTCAAGCGCAACATGTGGCCCTTCGAGTGCTGCGAGTGGGTCGCCGACCAGCTTGGTGTCGCGGCGACACCCGCCGACTTCGAGTCGCCCGTTGCGTGGTTGGCGATCCTGCTTGAGCGCAGCACCAACCCGCGGCAGACGTTCAAGTGGCTTCTCTTTGCCCTTGACGACGCCCCGTCCGGAACCTTCACAGACGAGGACTGGCGGCGTGAGCATCAGTCACAAGCCCGCGAGTACGACCAGTGGAGCACCGACAGGGCTGAGGGCTTGGGCCGCAGGGAAGGGAAGCAGCAGTGAGCGGCCGGCGCTCTCAAGACAAGGGCAAGAGGGCGGAGCGCGGGTTCGCCACGCTCGGGCGGTCGTGTGGCTTCGATGAAGCCCGGCGAGCCGCGCAGCTTCAAGCCCACGGCGGATTCGGAGCCGACGTCATTGGTTTCCCCGGCCTGCACGTCGAGGTCAAGAACCAAGAGAACCTGAACATCTGGGCTGCGCTCAGGCAGGCCGACGAGGGCCGCCAGCCCGGCGAGCTCGCCGTCGTGGCCTTCACGCGCAACCGGCACCCGTTCTACATCGCGACGCTGGCCGAGCCGTTCCTGCAGATCTACAAGGGTGCCTACGCGCCGTCGGACCACTCGTGATGCCTGGCTTCGACCAGAAAGGCCGCCAACGCGAACACCGGGTTGCCGCACTCGAGCACCACAAGCGCTTGAGCGAAGCCGGGTTCGACCTCATTGAGCTCCGCCTCGGCCAGCTCGACGACGCACTCCGGCAACTCACTGACCGTGTCACTTCGATCGCGCAGCGCCTCGAACACCTTGAGGGGCACGCGGTCACGAAACAGATCACAAGGAGGCAATCGTGACGCACCTAGAACGAATGGTCCGCGAGATGCGAAAGGCTGGCGGCCTTGGCGTCACCGGGGCGCAGTTCGACGACGTGAACTTCCCGGGCGGGCGCATCATGCGGTACGCCGCGCGGATCTACGACCTCAAGCAGCGCGGCTACATCATCGAGAAGGGCACCGACCCGACGTCGGGAACCGCGCGGTACATCCTTCGAGGAGAGCCGGCAGCCCCTGTGAAGGCACGTCCTCCTGCTCCGGGGGTGGTGGTCACCACGGCCGCGCTGAAACGCGCTCAGGCCGATCGTGTGCTCGAGGACGTGCCTTCAGAGGGACTGTTTGCCCTGGACAACTACAAGCGCAAGCCCCAGCGCCCCGAGTAGGAGAGCACGATGGCATACGTCAGATTCGACGACGGGTGGGCTGACAACCCCAAGCTCGTCCAAGCTGGGCCACTCGCCGCGCACCTGTGGGCCCTGTCAATCAGCTACGCGAACCGCCACCTCACAGACGGGCATGTGCCAGCGGGCATCCTTGATCGTCTTGTCGGTTGGAGTGGCATCAGTCAGGACGGGGAGCCGGTCACGAATGCTCGACTCGCCGAGCAGCTGATCGCGGTCGGTCTCTGGCACCGCACCGAAACCGGCTACGAGATCCACGATTACCTCGACCACCAGCCGACCCGTCGAGAGGTCGAGAAGCGCCGCCGAGACGTCAGTGCGGCACGCAGCCGAGCGGGGCGAAAAGGCGGTCAAGCAAACGGGAAGCAAACCGGGAAGCAAACGGGAAGCAAACCGCAAGCAACAGGCAAGCACCCCGAACAAGCAATAGCTAAGCCCCATCCCATCCCATCCCATCCCATCCCAAAGGAAGGAACTACACCCTCTCCCCTAGTGGTCGCGCGTGGCGTGGCTGGGGGGGAGAGTTTGCATGTCGTTCCTGACTTCGATGGAGATCCGGCAGCATGACCAAGCGGCAACCAACAGCCGAATGGCAACGCATCGAGACGTGGGCGAGGGCTTACTTCAAGTTCCCAGCGACCTGGACGCCTGACTCGAGCTTGGCGTACAGCCATGAACTCGCCGGCCACGACCTCAGCGCCATCACTGCCGCACTGAGGTCACTCGCCGGCGAGTGGAACTTCATGCCACCGATCGGCGCGATCGTCAGGGAGCTGCGAAGGCAGCAACCCGACGACCCACTCCTTTTCGGCGGCCACGACAAGCGCACGTTCCAAGCCATGTGGCGGCACACGCTGCGCATGTACGGACACGCGATGACCGTTCAGCTTCTTGACCCGTACGAGCGGTACGTCGATTGGAGACCGAAGGGCTTGCACAGCAACTTCACGTTCGACGGCCAATTCGCCCGCGCTCGAGCACACCTCGTCGAACTCGGAGTGATGGAGCCCGTCACATGACCCGCCTGACCGCAATCACCGTCCTGGCCGTCATCGCGTTCGGCGTCGCCCTGACCCTCTACGCCAACCACGCATGACCGCTCTCGCACTCATCGCACTTCCCCTGATCGCCGTCAACGCACTGCTCGCCTTGGACCTCCATCGCGACGACCACTACGACCGAAAGGACACCCCGAAGTGATCAGCCAACCCCTGCAGGCGCTCTCAGTAGCCAACGAAGTCAAGCAGTCCCGGTGTGCCCTCAAGCGCGAAGTGAAAGCCAGCGACCCGGCTGCCGCCCGCCGGCACGTCGCAGACGTGATCCTCGACCCGCCGCACTGGGCTGGCAACTGGCAACTCGCCGACGTCCTGTGCATCTTGCCGCGCTTCGGCACCACAAGGGCCGCATCGATCTGTCATCAGGCGCACACCTCAACGACTCGACGTCTCTGTGATCTCACCGACCGCCAGCGCACAGTGATCGCCCTGGCCCTATCCAACTCGACCAACTAGGAGCACTCATGGCAGCTGATCTGAACACCGTCTCAATGACCGGCAACCTCACTCGGGACCCAGACGTCCGGTCCACCGCGGCCGGCACGCCGGTCGCGAACCTTCGCTTGGCGTGCAACACGCGCCGCAAGGTCGGCGATCAGTGGGAAGACAAGGCCAATTACTTCGACGTGACCGTCTGGGGTGGCAAGGCTGAGGCTTGCGGCAAGTTCCTCACGAAAGGCCAGCCCGTCGCGGTCAGTGGCCGCCTCGAGTGGAGCGAGTTCGAGCACGATGGCATAAGGCGCCAGAAGGTCGAGATAGTCGCCGAAAACGTCAAGTTCATTGGTGGGGGACAGGACCGCAACGGAACTCAGGGCGCGGGCAAGTTTGACGCCCCGGCCGATGACACGAACCTCGACGAGATCCCGTTCTGATGAGCCGCCCGGATCTCAAGCAAAGAATGAGCGACGTCGGCGTGACTCAGACGTCGATCGCCACCGAGCTTGGCGTCAGTGCAAGCACCATCACGAAGTACCTGTCGGGGTCCGTGCCTCCCGTGTCGAAGAGCACGGGCAACCGCATTGAGGCCGAGATCCTCAAGGCTCTTGAGGGCCGCGAGTCTAGTCACGATGCACAGATCGCGTACGCGAACCTGCAGGACAGGTTCCGTGACCTCGCTCAGGAGAATCGGCTGCTGCACGCCGAGGTTCGCAAGCTCAGGCGGTTCGTCGACAGGGTCGTCCATGGTTAAGCGCCGCGATTGGACAGCAGCGAGGGAGAAGGTCGATGACGAGGGCAAATGCCGCGTGTGTGGTGCAAGGGAGTCATCAACCGTGCACCTTGAGGCCGCGCACTTGTGGCCCAGAAGCATGGGTGGCACTCAAGACCCGAATGGGATCGTGCCGTTATGTCGCAGGCTTGTTCCCCCTGGTTGTCACGACTTGTTTGATGCGCACAGGTTGAACGTGGGGCACGTGTTGACCACTGATGAGCAGATGGAGTTGGTGAGGCAGTGCGGCAGTTTGGGGACGGCGATGCGCAGGGTGTACCCGATCGACTACAGGGAGGAGCAGGCAGCATGAGTGAGTTCTTGAAGAAGTGGGATTTGATTTGCGATCAGGCCCGCGAAGAGGGAATCGAGATCTACATGGTGGGACCGGAGGTCAATGTGGCGATCAGGCCCGCTGTGTCAAATAGTGGCTACACGTCAGGCCTGTATTGGGTCAATGCGAGGCCGACAATCGCCAAGACCATGCACCCGTCGTTCATGCAGCCGAAGGTGCCGAAGCATGACCCGGAACGCGACCAATGAGGAAGCGAGTAATCAACGGAGTCGAGGTCGAAATCGGACCAGACGCGGACCTTCGACGGGCGGACTTGTATGGCGCGACTCTGACGGGAGCGGACCTTCGACGGGCGGACTTGTGGGGAGCGGACCTTCGACGGGCGGACTTGTATGGCGCGAACTTTCGTGGCGCGAGTTTGTTTGGCGCGAAGATGACGCAGGCCGACGTGGACAGCGCTTCGCTGACCAAGGCGCAGCGTGACTCACTGACCATCGTGGAGGCGGACGCATGAAGTACGACCCGAGTTGGGAAGGACTTGTTGAGCAAGTCGATCAACACGGTCGCCTCCATTGGCCCGGGTTGGGGAACCGTGACTTTTGGGTGCAGCGCGTCGGCTGGCTTGATGTCACCCGCAGTATGGACATCTGCCTGACGGTTCCGCACGCTGACGACGAGTCCGTCCCATTCGTAGGGGAGGCACTACTGCGGTCAGTGTATTTGCACGGGTCGCGGCCCGCTATGGCTGACCTGATGTTGCTCTTGTGGAAGGCTCGGCGCGGTGCCGATCAGCAACTAGGGAAGAGTGACCAATGAGCGCGTACACGACAAGTGAACTGGGCCGCATGAGCAAGATCGGCTTGGTTGCCGTGCTCGAGGAGGTCGCTGAGGAACGCGACGAATTGCTCGAAGCCAACGAGCACCTCAAGATTGCCGTGAGCCAACTTCGAGTTGAGCTTGCCGACACGATCGCTGAGGCAGAGCGTCGCCAGGTCATCGCACGGAGGGACGGGCACGAGGACGCCTTGCGGGATTTGTTGCGCGGGCAGGGAGGTAACCGGCCGTGAAGTTGTGGTGCCGCAAGTGCCAAGACGAGACCAGCCTCGTCGACAAGGGCACGTGCCCCTTCTGTGACGCGCCACTGCACCCCTTGCCGCGCCGTCGAGGAGTGCCAGCCCGCATCCCCGACGCTGACCTTCGCGTCCTGCACCGCGCCTACCTGCAGGGACACAGTCTCAGGGCCCTCGGGGCCGCCGTATGGGAGCGGTACGGGTACTCGAGCACTAAGAGCGCAGCGAACGCGATCCACGCTGGCTTCGTTCGCCTCAAGCTGCCCAGGCGCGACAAGGCAGCGATGATGGCCGAACGCAACCGCGTGCACGGTCAAGCGACTCGCGACGGCGACCGGGACGCGTACCGCAGGTGGCGCCGCCGGCAGACGGGCGAAGTCAGGGGCGAGCTATGCAACGCCGTTCGCCAGCAGTACCCCCGCAAGGGCGCACAGTGCCGGAACATGGCACTCGCAGAGTCCGACTACTGCTTTGCCCACGACCCCGATCGCGCAGAGGAACGCGACCGCATCCTCACGGCCGCTCGGAGCCAGATCGCATGAACCTCTCTCTCGAAGCGAAGCAGAGCGTCAACGACGCATTCCAACGCGTCCTCGAGCGCCGCCGACCGGACCTAACTTGGCGGCCAATCGAACTGGCTCAACGGGACGCGTCGCCCACGCTTCGGGACGGTGTTCGGCAGCTCGCCGTGCCACAAGACCAAGGCACGCTCGTCGACGGGCAACCGGCCACGTCGGACCATGACCGCGTCCATCAGGCTGCCCAACAGCTCACGACGCTCAATGACCGTCAACGTCGGCCACGCATCCGTCAAGACGGCGACCTCATCGAAGCGGCTTAGGGGAGCATGTTGAGCCATCTCGACCATGATCGCGTCGACCCGATCCTGCCTGACGCGCAGACCTTCCGTCCACGACTCAATGCTCAGCGCGTCAACGATCCGCTGATCACGAAACAGCTCCAACTCGGCGACCGCTTCCGAGAGCTGCTCGTCAAGGCTTGCACGCTCATCCGTTTCCTGACTGCCACCGAACCGCACGTCTTCGACCGCGGCAAGGAACCGGGCCTCCACCCAGGGCTCAATGACCCAGCCGGCGATCGACGCGGGCTCACCGCACTCCCCCGACGCGTACTCGCGCCTACACCGGTAGATCCGCGCGCGCTCGCCGGCTCGAGGACCGTGCTTGATAGTCATACGATCCGCCTTCATCACGTGCTGGCAGCCAGCACACCGGATCAAGCCAGCCAACAGAGCGGTGCTTTCCCTGCGCGGCGCCATGACCGCCCTCGGACGACTGGCCTTCTCGAACACTGCCCGACTGACGAGCGCCTTGTGAGCCGACGGGTTGCGATGCTCACCACTGCGCGCCTCCCCGGTGTACACGGGGTTCTTGACTACCCGAGTGACCGCCCGAACATCCCAGTACGTCTGACCGTACGGACCGGCGACCCCCGCAGCTCGAAGCATCTCCCCGATCTCACGCCACTCCGCTCCCTTCGCCGCCATCTGGAAGGCGCGCTTGACGTGCTTCGCTGCCACGGGATCAGGCTCCAACACTCCACCTGGGCCGCGCACATACCCAGTCGGAGTAGCGCTGCTCACATGCACGCCACGCTCCACGGCCCTGCGGCGAGCATCGTTCCAAGAGTCCCTGATCCGATCAAGCTCGAACTCAGCGAGAATCAACATCAGCCGCTGCAGCATCTTGCCCGACGGTGTCTGAGGGTCAATGCCCTCCGCGACACTGACAAACTGAGCGCCAGCCGCGTCCAGTCGCTTGATCAGCTCGAGCGCCCCAACCAAGCTTCTCGCGAACCGATCGACCTTCGCGACGACAATCCCTTCGGACACGCCCGTCTCGGCGCGCATCAGGGCAAGGTCAAGCCCGGGGCGAGCAACCTTGCCGCCACTGACGTCGAGATCCTCATGCCACATGCCGATCGTCACGCCGCGCAGCCCGGCCCAACGCGAGATCTGCTCGCGCTGCTGCTCGGGACTGATGAACGAATCCCCGCCGCGCCCCCTCGTCGAGGACACGCGCACATACCCATCGAAAGCCATTCCGCAAACCACCCTACACCGTTCTGTCCATACGAAAGGATGTAACGGCCGCAAGCGGACAGAACGTCGCGCTGCTGCTCGTCCTTGCACTGCCGTTCCTCGTGTTCGCTGGCCTTGGCCTGAGGACCCGGCTCGTTGCCTGCGCCCTGCTGGCGTGCATCTACGTGCCGCTTGCCGGGGGCGAGTCGCCGATTCGGCGTGCGTGTGTCATGGCGCTTGCCGCCCTCGCCGCTCGGAGCAGGGGAACCCCGGGCGGAGTCCTCCACCCGCTGCTGCTTGCCGCGGCCGTGACGATCGCACTCGATCCCTCGGCGCCGCGATCGCTCGGCTGGCAGCTCTCCTTCGCGGCCGTAGCGGGGATGGCAGTGATCGGCCCGCCACTGGGGCGGCTACTGGAACGGGGCGGGATCCCCAGCCCAATCGCGACCGCCGCCGCCATCACCTGTGCCGCAACGGCGACCACCACTCCGCTGATTGCCCATGCGGTAGGGCGGGTCTCGTTCGTCGCGATCCCCGCGAACCTCATCGCCGAGCCGGCAGTCGCTGCCGCGATGGCGCTCGCCTTGGCGGCATGCCTGGCCGGGCAGGTCTCAGCCGACCTCGCCTCGCCGCTCGCATGGGCTGCCGCCCTGCCTGCATCGGCCGTTCTCGAGGTGGCCCACCTGCTCGGCGGACTCGATTGGTCGGCAGGGGATTGGAGACCGGGGCCCTTAACGACCGTCGCAGCGGTTCTCGCTCCCTTTGCCCTCGTGGCGGTCGCGAGCGGGTGGGGTCGCCCGGCGGCGAACAGGCGGCTCGGTCGTCAGTCTTCCGGCTCGGAATCCGCCCGAAGGCGCTGGCGCCGGCCGCTGGTGGCTCTCGCTGCCACGGGTGTCGGCCTGGCCGTCGCGACGCAGTTGGCGCCGAACTCCGAGCGCAGGGCGCACACGGTGCGCGCGCTCTTCCTCGACGTCGGCCAGGGGGACGCCGAGTTGCTGGTCGACGGCGAGGCGGGGATCCTCGTCGACACCGGGCCGCCTGGGACCCCGATCGCCCGGATGGTCGAGGCGGCCGGGGTCAAGCGACTGGTCGCGCTTGTCCTGACGCACGGCCAGGCCGATCACGCAGGCGCCGTCGCCGACCTCCTGTCGAGGTTCCGACCCGAGGTGGTGATCGACGGCACCGTCGCGGCCCCGGGGTCGGTGACGGCGGAGGTCGACTCGCTCCTGAAGAGGGCCTCGGTGCCGCGGATCACGCCGAAGCCCGGCTTCAGGCTCGAGCGCGGATCTCTCTCCTTCACAGTCTTGTCGGCAGGGCGGGCCGACGCCGCAGGGGTCGGCTCTGGACCAGATCCCAATGGAGCGAGTGTGGTGGGCCTCGCAACGGTCGGCCCGCTCAGCGTCCTGTTGCCTGCGGACGCCGAATCGCCGGCGTTGTTGCCGCTGCCGCTTGAGCCGGTCGACGTGATCAAGATCGCTCACCACGGGAGTGACGACTCGGGGCTTCCCGAGGTGTTGGCCCGCACCATTCCACGGATCGGCGTGATCGAAACCGGGCCCAATCCCTATGGCCATCCGACCGGCTCGACCCTTCGTGCGGCGTCGGTGGTGGGTCGGCTGCTGAGGACGGACCTCGACGGTACGGTGGCCGTCGCCGAGCGCCCCGACGGCTCGCTCGTCACGGAGCGCCGGGCTCTGGACTGAGGAGAGCGCGGCGCCGGAGGGCTGCCGGTGGCGGCCCTAGACTCGCCCTCGATGGCAAGCTTCAAGGTCTCCTACCTGATCCACGGCGACGATCACGGCAGGATCGGCGAGCGCCGCTCGAACCTCCGGAAGCTCGCCGAGGGCGAGGCGGGAGAGGGAGGAGTCGAGATGCTCGAGGGCGAGGCCGCCACGCCCGACGCCACCGTCACGGCCGTCCTGTCGATGAGCCTCACGGTCGGCAGGAGGTTCGTGATCGTCGATGGCGTAGAACGCTGGAAGGCCGCCGACACCGAGGAGCTGGAAGGGGTCCTGCTCGACATGCCGTTGGACACCACCCTCGCCCTGTTCGCGCGCGAAGACGGGCGGGCGAAGGTCCACAAGTCGCTGATCGAGGCGGTCGAAAAGGGCGGTGGGGCGATCGCAGTCGAGTCGCAGGTGAAGCCATGGGACCTGCCCGACTGGGTCAGGGAGAGGGCTCGGGAGCTCGGGTTCGCGATCGATCCGACTGCCGCCCGCGAGCTGATCGCAACCGTCGGCGAAAGGCAGCAGCGCCTCCAACGCGAGCTGGAGAAGATCGCCCTCAGCCTCGAACCCGGCGCCAAGGCGGACTCGGACACCGTCTCCGAGATGGCCGCAGGTTCGGCTGAGCGCAAGGTCTGGTCGCTTGCCGACTCGCTGATTGCAGGCCAGGGTCGCAGGGCGATCCGCAATTGGCTCGAGCTCGAAGCTCAGGGCGAGCGGTCCGGCGCGCTCGTCGGGATCGGCGCCAGGCGCCTGCGTGAAGCCATCGCGCTCGCCGAGCGGCTCGATCAGGGCGAGTCGCCGGCCTCGGTCCGCAAGGGGATGAGGATGCCGCCCAAGGCAGCCGATGCCTTCCTCAGGGACATCCGCCAAACGGACGCCGAGGCGCTCCGCGACCGGCTCTCAGCCTTGGCGGACCTGGAGGTCGTCACCCGAGGGGGTGGCCGACCGATGAGCGAGGGCACCGCCGTCGCCGGCGCATTCGACTCGATGTTCGGCCAAGCCTCGTAGTCGACCCGGGGGTCGCCGGACAGATAGTCAGGCCGTGAAGCGGGGACTCAGGACTGAGTCGAGGAGGCTGTGCGAGCCGCGCGTGCCTTGCGGCGGGCACCGGTGTTTCGGTGCATCGCGCCACGTTGCACGGCGCGATCGATAGCGCTGACGAGCTGGCGGTGCTCCTCGGCGACCTTGGTCGCATCGCCTTCGGCCGCAGCCGACTCGAGACGGCGGAAGAAGGTCCGCACACGGGAGATCATGCGACGGTTCTCCTGTCGCTCTCGCTCGGTGCGCGCATTGCGCTTTCGCTGTGACTCGATGTTGGCCATGTTGCTTTCGATTCGCGGACCGGGCCGCGGGTCGCCGTACGATAGCGCACGCTTGCTCGCAGAGAACGCCGCTGAAACGGAGGGCCGCCCGGCCCGTGTTGCAAGGAACACGGCGATCTTCGCCGTGGCGACCTCGCTTTCCCGCGCCGTGGGCCTCGCACGCGAGGTGATCGCGTCGAGTTACTTCGGCACCAGCGGGTCGTTCTCGGCGTTCACGCTGGCCTTCCAGGTCCCCAACCTCGTCCGCAGCCTCGTGGCCGACGCAGCTCTCTCGGCAGCCTTTGTCCCCGTCTTCGTCGAGCTCCTGACCACGGGGCGCAAGCGGGAGGCTTTCAGGCTGGCCTCGACGATGACGCTGATCATGCTCGTCGGCCTCGGGGGGCTGAGTGCGCTCTTCATCCTCTTCGCCTCGGCGATCATGCCGCTGTTCATCGGCTCGGCATTCACTCCCGCTCTGACCGACCTGACGATCGGCCTCTCCCAGGTGCTGTTTCCGATCCTCGTAATGCTCGGGATCAACGGGCTGCTCGTCGGGATCCTCAATGCCCGCGACCACTTCGCCGTCCCGGCGTTTGCTCCCGTCGTGTGGAACCTCGTGATCATCGGATTCCTCGTTCTGCTCCGCCCGCAGCTGAGCCCGTCCGACCAGATCTACGCTTACGCGATCGGCGTGCTCGTCGCGACGCTTGTCCAGCTGCTGATGGTGCTGCCCGTGTTGCCGAGGGTCGGGTTTCGCTTCGAGCTTGCGTTCGACTGGCGCAATCCCCACGTCCGTCAGGTCTTCAGGTTGATGCTGCCGGTGATCGTCGGCCTCGGCGTGATCAACATCGACCTGCTGATCAACAGCGCAGTCGGCACCCTCATCAGCGAGCAGGCACCGAGGGCGATCGACGCCGCCTTCCGCATTTACATGCTGCCCCAAGGCGTCTTCTCGGTGGCCGTTGCGACCGTACTCTTTCCCAGCCTCGGCAGGCTCGTCACCCAGCGCGACACCGATGGGCTGAGGGCCCTGCAAGCCCGGGGCACCAGACTGATCCTGCTGGTGCTGATCCCGGCAGCTGCCCTGATGATGGTGCTGGCGGTGCCGATCACGAGGCTCGTGTTCCAGCGGGGCCAATTCGACTCCGAGTCGACCGACCTTGTCGCCCAGGCGCTCGTCTGGTTCGCGGTCAGCATGCCGTTCGCCGGGA
Source organism: Actinomycetes bacterium (assembly GCA_037131165.1). GTDB lineage: Bacteria > Actinomycetota > Thermoleophilia > Solirubrobacterales > Solirubrobacteraceae > WLNJ01. The sequence continues at coordinate 43,738 of JBAXRO010000004.1, forward strand.
TCAACCTGCTCCTGACGCGGACCTTCTTCGCACTGCGCAAGGCGTGGATCCCGACCGGGCTCGCGATCGGTGCGCTCTGCCTCAACGCCGCACTCAGCTTCGCTCTCTACAAGCCTCTCGGCGTGGCCGGCCCGGTGATCGGCACCGCGACGGGCAGCATCGCGATGAGCTTCGGCCAGCTCTGGTTCCTCAGGTCGAGGCTGGGCGGAGTCGAGGCCCGTCCGTTGCTGGCCGCCGTAGTGAAGATGGCCGTCGCATCGGCGCTCGCGGCAGCCGCTGCGTGGGGATTCTGGAACCTGCTCGATCAGGCATTCGGCCGCGCACTCTGGGCGCAGCTGGTGAGCGTCGGCGGCGGCCTCGCCGTCGGACTGCTCCTCTACACGGCGGTTGTGCTCGCGCTGCGTGAGAAGGACGCGCTGATGGCAGTCGGGCGGGTCCGCGCGGCAATCGCGGCTCGCCGCTGAACCCGACTGGAGAACCCGCAGTTAGCGGCAAGATCCGATGCGGCGCAGCCGGGCCGCTGACTACCCTCGGACCATGGTCGAATCGGGCACTCCGGACGAACCGCTCAGGGCGGGTCTCTTCACCGGCCTCCCGGACCGCGATGCGCCCTGCCCCTACGGCGAGTGCGATGGGGACGGATGGGTCGTGGACGCTGCAACGAGGAGCGCGACCCCCTGCCGTTGCCGGCCGCAGCGCCAGGCCGCCGTGCGGACCAAGGCCTTGGCCCGCGAGATCCCCGAGCGCTACCGCCACCTCGGCCCCAACAGCCCCGAGATCGAGGAGCTCGCAACCCGCGCCCCGACCGAAGTGAGGTCGGTCAGACGGTTCTGCGAGACGATCCCCGAGAGGCTCGACAGGGGAGAGGGTCTCGGCTTCTACGGGCCGCCGGGCACCGGCAAGACGATGCTCGCATTCCTGATCTCCAAGGCGGCGCTAAATGCCGGCAGGACGGTCGCTGTCTTCTCGTTCCCGCGGTTGCTGGCGGCTATCCGAGACTCGTACCGCGAGGACGCATCCGACGGCTACGGCGCATTCCTCGACCGACTCGTCGAGGTCGACCTGCTCCAACTCGACGACCTCGGAGCCGAACGGCCCACCGACTGGGCCGCGGAGCAGATCTTCCTTCTGATCGACGGGCGTTACGAAGCGAAGCGGTCGGTCGTGTACACGACCAACCTCGGCGCCGCTGACGACGGCGAGACCCTGGAGGAGAGGATCGGTCACAGGACCGCCTCGCGCCTGGCCCAGATGACCTCTCCGGTCCCGCTGTTCGGAGCCGACCAGCGCATCTCCCTGACGCCGGATCTCCCCTGAGCACCCGGCCGCGGCCCTTCCGGCCGTACTCTTGACGCGGAGCCATGTCCGACCAGTCAAAGATCCGCAACTTCTCGATCATCGCCCACATCGACCACGGGAAGTCGACTCTGGCCGACCGTATCCTTGAAGTTACGCGCACGGTCGAGGCCCGCGACATGCGTGCTCAGCTGCTCGACTCGATGGACCTCGAGCGCGAGCGGGGGATCACGATCAAGGCCCAGGCGGTCAGGGTGCTCTACGACGCCCAAGACGGCGAGACCTACACGCTCCACCTGATCGACACGCCAGGCCACGTCGACTTCACCTATGAGGTGTCCCGTTCGCTTGCGGCGTGCGAGGGGGCGCTGCTGGTCGTCGATGCCTCTCAGGGAGTCGAGGCGCAGACGGTCGCCAACACCTACCTCGCCGTCGACTCGGGACTCGAGCTGATCCCGTGCCTGAACAAGATCGACCTGCCCGGGTCGGAGCCGGAGCGGGTCGCGTCCGAGGTCAGCGAGCTGATCGGCGAGGACCCGGCCGAGGTGCGCAGGATCAGCGCCAAGACAGGCGACGGGGTGACCGAGGTGTTGGAGGAGCTCGTCAAGCGGGTACCGGCTCCGGAGGGTGATCTCGACGCCCCGGCGAGGGCGTTGATCTTCGACTCGGAGTTCGACCAATACCGCGGCGTGATCGCATACGTGAGGGTTGTCGACGGCGTGCTCAAGCAGGGCGAGCAGATCCTCGCGATGCAGAACGGAACAAAGGCCGACATCGACGAGATCGGTGTCTTCACCCCGCGGATGACCAAGCTCAGCCAGATGTCGGCCGGCGAGGTCGGTTACGTGATCACCGGGATCAAGGACGTCACGAAGCTGCGGGTCGGCGACACCCTGACCAATGCCACCCGGCCGGCAACGGACCCGCTCCCGGGCTACCGCGATGTCAAGCCGATGGTCTTCTGTGGTCTGTTCCCGACCGACAGCGACGATTACCCCAGCCTGCGCGACGCGCTCGAGAAGCTCTCGCTCAACGACGCCGCGCTCTCATGGGAGCCCGAGACATCCGATGCACTCGGGTTTGGCTTCCGCTGCGGGTTCCTGGGGCTGTTGCACATGGACATCGTCAGGGAGAGGCTGGAGCGCGAGTACGACCTCGACCTGCTTGCGACGATGCCGTCGGTGGAGTTCGCCGTGACTCTGCGAAACGGCGAGGAGCTCAACGTCCACAACCCGAACGAGATGCCCGACCCCGGTTCGATCGAGGTGATCAGCGAGCCCTGCATCGCCGCTTCGGTCGTCACGCCGAAGGAATACATCGGCGCCGTGATGGAACTCTGCCAGGAGCGCAGGGGGACCCACACCGGGATGCAGTTCCTCTCGGCCGAGAGGGTCCAGCTGACCTACGAGCTGCCGCTGGCCGAGGTCGTCCTCGACTTCTTCGACCAGCTCAAGTCCCGAACGAGGGGTTACGCGTCGCTCGACTACGAGATCTCGGAGATGCGCGATGCCGACATGGTGAAGCTCGACGTCATGCTCGCCGGCGACCCGGTGGATGCGCTCTCGATGATCGTCCACCGCGACAAGGCCTACGACGCCGGCCGGTTGATGACGGAGCGGCTCGCCGAGAGGATCCCGCGCCAGCAGTACGACGTGCCGGTGCAGGCTGCCCTCGGGGCGAAGATCATCGCGAGGGAGACGATCAAGGCCTTCCGCAAGGACGTGACTGCGAAGTGCTACGGCGGCGACATCAGCCGCAAGCGCAAGCTGCTCCAGAAGCAGAAGGAAGGCAAGAAGCGAATGAAGCAGGTCGGGAGGGTTGAGATCCCTCAGGAGGCCTTCCTCGCCGTCCTCGAGCTCGGCGACGGCAGCGACTCGGGCAAGGGGCGTTGAGCCGCCGGATGCTGCCTCCACGCCTATCCTCCGAGGCGTGATCCTAAGCGACAGACAGGAGACGGTCCTCGGACTCGTGGTCGAGCAATACCTCGTGGACGCCCAGCCGGTCGGCTCCAAGGCCTTGGCCGGGAGTCTCGACTGTGCTCCGTCGACCGTCCGGGCCGAGCTGGCGGGGCTCGAGGATCTCGGCCTCCTCGACCATCCCCATACCTCCGCAGGGCGGGTCCCGACCGAGGCCGGCTACCGATTCGTGGTGGACCGCCTGCTCCGCCGCCGCGACCTCGGCCCGAGGATCACGGTTGGGCTCGAGCGCCACGAGCTCGACGAGGCGATGAGGGCAGCGACGGAGCAGCTTGCCGAAGCGACCGAACTGCTCGCGATCGTCACCGCCCCGCCGCTGACCACCTCGACCGTCAGGCACGTCGAGCTGCTCCAGCTCCAACCCCAGGTCCTGATGGTGGTCGTGATCACCTCGAACGGCGGTGTCAGCAAGCGGGTGCTTCCGCTCGACAGCCCGCTCGATCCCGGTCTGGTCGATTGGGCTGCGAGCTTCCTCAACGAGCGGCTGGTCGGCCTCGGCTTCGGCTCGCGGATGATCCGCTCGAAGCTCACCGAACAGTCGCTCGATTCCCGCGAGCGCCATTTCGTCGAGCTGCTGCAGGCGGCTTTCTCAGACCTCGCCGACGCATCGGCCGACTCGCTGTTCGTCGACGGTGCGACCCGGATGGTCGAAGACCACAGGCTCGCCGGGGAGACCGAGGTCGGGAGCGTCGTGGCGATGCTCGAGCGTCGGGTCGAGTTGCTCGCAGCCCTGCGGGACGCGATCCCCGAGCCCGACGTGCTCGTCAGGATCGGGACTGAGAACGCCCAGCCCGCGATGCGCTCGATGGCGATGGTTGCCGCCGGCTACGGGCCGGCGAGGAGATCGGTCGGGACCGTGTCGGTGCTCGGCCCGGTGCGGATGGACTACGCACTGGCGATCGGGGCCGTCAGGTCGGCATCGGCCGAACTTTCGCGTGTCGTCGAGGACGTCTACGACGCGGACTGACCGGGGACAGGGTGCCGAGAGATCACTACGAGGTGCTCGGGGTCGAGCGTGATGCCGGCGAGGACGAGATCCGCAAGGCGTTCCGCCGGCTCGCACGCGAGCTGCACCCCGACGTGAACCCCGATCCCTCCGCCGAGGAGCGGTTCAAGGAATTGGCCGAGGCATATGAAGTCCTGTCCGACGCGCAGCGGCGCGAGACCTACGACCGCTACGGCCACGAGGGCCTCTCAGGGCAGGGTTGGTCGCCGGGGTTCGAGTCGTTCGGGTCGTTCAGCGACCTGTTCTCCGCCTTTTTCGGAGGTGGCCAGAGCGGTGGTCCGCGCCAGGGCGACGACATCGGCGTCGCCGTCTCGTTGAGTCTCGCCGAGGCCTTTTCCGGGACTCGCAGGGAGCTCCAATACGACTCGATCCTCCAATGTGCGACCTGCTCGGGAAACGGGGCGGCTCCAGGGACCGAGCTGAAGACCTGTTCGAAGTGCGGCGGCCAGGGGGCGGTGCGAAGCGTCCAGAGGACGCCCTTCGGGCAGATGGTCAGCGAGTCCGCCTGCCCGGCCTGCGGCGGAGCCGGAAAGGCGCCCGAGACGCCGTGCCCGGACTGCTCAGGGCAGGGCAGGGTTCGCGGCAGCGAGTCGGTGGAAGTCGAGATCCCTTCCGGGATCGACGACGGCCAGCGGATCAGGGTTGCGGGCAGGGGCCACGCCGGGCAGGCCGGCGGTCCTCCCGGCGACCTCTACGTCGTCGTCCAGATGCAACCGGACGAGCGCTTCGTCCGCGACGGCAAGGACCTCGTCTCGGTGGTCGACGTCTCGATCGCCAAGGCCGCGCTCGGGACCTCCGTGACGCTGGACGGTGTCGACGGCGAAGTCGTGATCGAGGTGCCGGCGGGGACTCAGCCCGGAGCTGTCATTTCGATTTCGGGTCGCGGAATGCCGTCGCTCCGCGGAGGGCGCCGTGGTGACCTGCGGGCCGTCGTCTCTGTGCACGTCCCCGAACGGCTCGATCCCGAGCAGCGGGCCGCGCTGGCCAGCCTCGCCGAGACCCTTCCCGATGCACCGGAGAAACAGCCGGGCCTGTTCGACCGCATCCGACGCGCAGTCGCCGGCGCGGCCGGCGGAAGCTGAACCGTTGCTCCGCCTTGCGCTTCGTGTCCGCCCCGAGGATGCGGAGGTCGTCCTCGCTGAACTGCTGGAGATCGCGCCATCCGGGGTCGAGGAGGTCGAAGGCGACGGCTGGGTCGAGTACGCCGTCTACGGCGCTCCCGGAGAGCTGCCATCGCTCCCCGACCTGGAGGCAACGGCCGGAGGCGCACTGGTCGAGGTCGTGACGACCGAAGTGGACGACGACTGGGCGGAGCGCTGGCGCGAGTTCCACAAGCCGCTGGTCCTCGAGGGGCTGCTCAGGGTCAGGCCACCGTGGGAGCCGAAGGGCGAGGAGGCGCACGACATCGTGGTCGACCCGGGGCGCGCATTCGGCACCGGCGCCCACCCGACGACGAGCCTCTGCCTCGGGTTGCTGCTCGGTCTCGAGCCGCGAGGCTCGCTGCTCGACCTCGGCTGCGGCTCCGGTGTGCTCGCGATCCTCGCCGCCCGGCTCGGCTTCGCCCCTGTGCTCGCAGCCGATAACGATCTTCTGGCGGTCGAGGCCACCGCCGAGAATGCCTTGGTCAATTCGGTCGAGATGGGCGTTCGCAGGGTCGACCTGCGAACCGACCCGGTTCCGGAGGCCGAGACGCTCGTTGCGAACATCCTCGCTCCGGTGCTGGTCGAACTGGCGGGGCGGATCGGCTCCCACCGGCCCGAGAGGGTGATTCTCTCCGGGATCCTCGACGACCAGGCCGACCGGGTCCTCTCGGCGTGGCAGCCTCTCGGCTACCACGAGACCGAGCGGGTGTCGAACTCCGGCTGGACGGCACTCGGTCTGACCCGGCCCTGAGGCCGCCGGGTCAAGCCAGAACTTCGCGGGAGCTGCGGGCCTCGGCGATGTGGGCCACGAGCCGTGCGGCTGCGTCGGCCGGTTCTTCCTTACCGTCCGGCGACATCCCGGTCCGAACCCATCCTGGATCGAAGCTGAAGACGGCAACTCCCTTGCCTCCGACTTCCTGACGGAGGGTCTGGGTCATCGAAGCGAGTGCGGCCTTCGCCCCGGCGTAGGCCCCAAGGTCGCGGCGGCCGCCGGCGATCGAAGTCGTAACGGTCGCGATCACGCCGGAGCCACGCTCCGCCATCGCCGGAGCGACGCGTCCTGCGAGGCTGATCGGGGCGATCGCGTTCACCTGAAACGAAGTGTCGAGGTCGTCGAGCGAGAGGGCGGACGTCGGGCCGGAGACCTTGACCCCTGCGACGCAGGCGAGGACGTCGATCCGGCCGTGCCTCTCGATCACCTCGTCGGCGAGCCTGAGCGCGTGAGCCGGGTCCGACAGGTCGCACGGATGGACGCTCGTGCGCTCCCCGATCCGGGCCGCGAGCTCATGCAGCTCGGGCTCGCGCCGAGCTGACAGGGCGACCGTAGCCCCGCCGGCAGCGAGCTGCAGGGCCACTTCGCGCCCAATGCCTCCGGAGGCTCCGGTTACGAGGCAGATCCGGTCGGAAAAATCCATCTACCGGTTTACGCGTCGCGGCCCGGCCGGGGATCAATGCCGGAGCGCCGTTTGCCACTCGCGGCCCGGCCCGGCTACCCTTCGATCCAATGGAAGTCGCCGAGACGGTCAAGCAGGACATAACCACAGCAATGAAGGCGGGCGAGAAGGGTCGGGTTGGCGCGCTCAGGCTCCTGCTTTCGGAACTCCAGAAGGACGCGAAGGAAGGCCCCGGCGACGAGCTGGCCGTCCTCAGGCGGGAACGCAAGCGCAGGATCGAGGCGGCCGAGCAGTTCGAGAAGGGGAACCGGCCGGACCTGGCCGCCCCCGAGCTCGCCGAAGCGGAGATGATCGCTGCTTACCTGCCGGCCGAATTGCCCGACGCCGAACTGGCGGAGATCGTTGCCCGGGCGGTCGAGTCGTCAGGGGCAAGCGGCCCGGGGGACATCGGAGCGGTGATGAAGGCAGCGATGGGCGAGGTCGCAGGCAGGGCTGACGGCAAGCGGGTCAACGCAGCGGCACGAGAGGCATTGGGTGCGTAGGAGCATCGAGCTCGGCGACACCGCCGCGGTCGAGATCGCCGGTGAAGGCGACCGGGTGCTCAGGGCACTCGAAGAGGCTGCCGACTGTGAGATCCACCTGAGGGGCAATGTCGTCACCCTCGATGGGGATGAGAGGGCGGTGAGCGGCGCGGAAGCCGTCGTCGTGGAGCTTGCCGATCTCGCGGAGCGCGGACACGCGCTCGAACCCGCGACTGTCTCGGCCGTCGTCGACGCCCTCGCTGTCGAGACTTCACCCGGGAGGGTCCTCGAGGACGTCGTCTGGTCGCGGGGGTCGGTCAGGATCGCCCCGAAGACAGTCACCCAGAAGGCCTACGTCGACGCGATCCGCCGGAATGCCGTGACCTTCGGGGTCGGGCCGGCGGGCACAGGCAAGACCTACCTTGCCGTGGCGATGGCTGCTGCGGCTCTCGCCCGGGGCGAGGTCAACAGGATCATCCTGACCCGCCCTGCAGTCGAAGCCGGCGAGCGGCTCGGCTTCCTGCCGGGGGACCTGATGGCGAAGGTCGATCCCTACCTGAGGCCGCTGTTCGACGCGCTCCACGACATGCTCGACGGTGAGACGGTCCAGAAGCACCTCGAGCGCGGTGCGATCGAGGTCGCGCCACTGGCCTTCATGAGGGGCCGAACCCTGAACGACAGCTTCATCATCCTCGACGAGGCCCAGAACACGACCCCGGAGCAGATGAAGATGTTCCTGACGCGGCTCGGGTTCGGGTCGAAGGTCGTCGTCAACGGGGACATCACCCAGATCGACCTCCCCGGCGGAGCCGACTCCGGGCTGGTCAACGTCTCCGAAGTGCTCGAGGGAGTCGAGGAGATCGCCTTCGTCCGCTTTGGCGAGCAGGACGTCGTTCGCCACAGGCTGGTGCAGCGAATCGTCGCCGCCTACAGGGAGCACGGCAAGCGATCGGCTCCCGGCCTGCGCCCGGCCAGCCGTCGCGGCGCCTGAACCGAATGCCGGTCGAAGTCGAGCTGGCCGGAGGTGAGCGTCTTCCCGACGGGCCCGACGTCGAGACGGTCGAACGGCTCTGCCGGCTGGCATTCGCCGCTGCCGGGGTCGAGGACGGGCATGCGGCGGTGGCGATCGTCGGCGAGGACGAGATCGGCCGCCTCAACCGGGACCACAGGGGGAAGGACTCGCCGACCGACGTGCTCTCGTTCCCGCTCGACGGAGCCGAGCCGACAGCCGGTCCGCGCGAGCTCGGCGACATCGTGATCTGCCCACCGCTGTGCGAGTCGGTGACCAGGGCAATCGTCCACGGCGCACTCCATCTGGTCGGGATGGACCACGAGGTCGATGGCGGCGAGATGCTCGCGGTCGAGGCCGAGATCCTCAGGTGGGAGGCGAACTGATGCGGTCGGGCTTCGTTGCGCTGGCGGGCAGGCCGAACGCCGGCAAGAGCACCCTCACCAACAGGATCGTCGGCGAGAAGGTCGCGATCGTCTCCGACAGGCCGCAGACGACGCGGCGTGCGATCCGTGGCATAGCGACCGCCGACGAGTGGCAGATCGTCCTGACCGACCTGCCCGGGGTCCAGCGGCCGAGGGACACGCTCACGACACGGATGCAGAGGAGGGTTGAGCGAGAGCTCTCGGAGACCGATGCCGTCGTGTTCGTGGTGAATGCCGTCGAGGGCCTCGGACCAGGGGATCGCTTCATCGCGAGCCTGCTGCGCTCAGCGGACGCACCGGTCATAGCTGCGGTCAACAAGGTGGATCGGGCCAGCCAGGCATCGGTGGTGGCGACCCTCGCCGCGGTCGAGGCGCTCGGGGTGGCCAACGCGATCGTCCCGATCAGCGCGAAGGCGGGTGACGGTGTCGAGTCGTTGATCGAGGAGATCATCGGGCGGCTCCCTGAGGGGCCGGCGATGTATCCGGCAGAGAGCCGGAGCGACCAGCCGGTTGAAACCCACCTCGCGGAACTCGTCAGGGAACAGGTCCTCAGCCGCACGAGGGAGGAGATCCCGCACGCTGCGGAGGTGCAGGTCGACGAGATCGAGAGGGGCAGCAACGGAGTGCTCTCGATCAGGGCTTCGATCCTCGTCGAGTCGGAATCCCAGAAGGGGATCATCGTCGGCAAGGGCGGCCGGATGATCAAGTCGATCGGAACAGCAGCGCGCCGGGAGATCCAGCGCAGCGTCGGCTCGAAGGTCCACCTCGAGCTGACAGCGAGGGTCCGTCGCGACTGGCGTGGCGACGAACGCGTGCTCGACAGCCTCGGAATCGAGTGAGACTCAGTCGAGCTCGCGCTCGAGAGTCGAGGCAATCCCCTCGGCGATGGCCCGCTCCTCCGTTCCCGCAGGGAACTCCGGGAGGACGACGACCCTCCCTTTGAACGACTCCTCGATGTCCGCGATCAGCTCTGCTTGCCCTTCCGCGCGTCGGCTGGCGGCAACCGCCACCGATGCCGCCTCTGCGGGCAGGACCGTCCCGGCTGCGCCCTTGATCGCCTTCAGGTCCGGTCCGCTGAAGCCGTTCGATTCACAGCGGTTGACCAACACGGCGTCGAGGTCGCGCCCAAGAGTCTCTTGGACCCAGGCCGCGAGGTCGAGGGTCTCGCCAACGGGCAGCTCGGAGGGTAGGGTCACCGCAACGAGGGCCGATCGAGCCGGATCGCTGAGCAGATCCCAGACCTTCTCGGCTTGATTGCGGATCGGGCCGGCCGCCGTAAGGTCGGCGAAGGTCCTCGGGGCTCTCAGCATCGCCACTCCGTGGCCGGTTGCCGGGGCGTCGAGCACCACGGTCTCGTGGGTCGGCCCACCACGCTTCCAGGACCTTCCTGGCCCGAGTTCCCAAGCCTTGGTGATCGTCACCAGTTCGCGGGCGCCCGGTGCCGCCCCGAAGAACTGGCCGAAGGATCGGCTCGAGCCGAGCACCCGACTCAGGGCCGAGCCAACTTGGGCACTCATCCAGTCGCGAAGAGCCGAATCGGGATCGATGGCAGTCGCCGCCAGGCCGTCGCCGAGGCCGACGATCTCGCCCGGTTCCGGCGGACGGCGTCCAAGGATCGCCGGCACCGAACCTTGCGCGCCGGTCTCGCAGACGATCACCGAACGCGAGGAGCCGCAGGCAGCCAGCCCGAGTGCAGCGGCAGCTGTCGACCTGCCGACTCCGCCCTTGCCAACGACGACGATCAATTCACGTTCGAGAAGAGGAGTCATCGTTATGCGACTATGACGGAGATGGATGGTGCATCGTCAATCGAACGGTCCCAGGCGACCATCGCCAGCAGAAACACCGGTGCTTCCGGGAGTCCCGGACCGGAATGGCGGGACCGATCGCTTGAATCGGCCTACGACCTCTGCCGTCGTATGCAGCGCCGCCATGACCCGACCTTCTACCTGGCGACGCTGAGGCTGCCGAGCGACGTCCGTCCCGCAGTGCACGCCCTTTACGGCTTCGTGCGGTCTGCCGACGAGATAGTCGACGGGGACGGCCTCAGCCTTGATCCGGACGAGCGCCTGCGGCGGCTCGACCAACTCGGGGCCGAGCTCGATGCGGCCAGGAGGGGTGAAAGGGTCACGACCCCGGCCGTGATCGCCCTCGCGGACGCCGGTTCGCGCCACGACCTGCCGCTCGAACAGCTCGATGCCTACCTCGAATCGATGAAGCGCGACGCGCGCCCGCTGCGGATCGCCGACTGGGAGGACCTGCGCTCCTACATGAACGGCTCGGCCGGCACCGTCGGGACGATCATGGCGCCCTTGCTGGGCGCTCCCGCCGAGCAGCACCTCAGCTTCGCGAGGTTGGGGCTGGCCTTCCAGCTGACCAATTTCATTCGGGACATTCCCGAGGACACCGGCCTCGGGCGGATCTACCTGCCGGCCGACGAGCTGAGGGCGGCCGGTGTCGGCGAGCGCGACCTTTCGGCCAGCAGTGCATCGGATGGCCTCAGGCGAGTGATCGCCGGGCAGGTCGCGAGGGCTCGGGAGCTGTTCGCCGAGGGCGATGCAGGGAGCAATGCCGTTTCGCCGGGGATCAGGCGAGGGGTGATTCTCGCGCGGACGGTTTACGAGCGGACCCTCGACCGGGTCGAGGCGGTCGGGTTCGACACCCTCTCCCACAGGGCCAGCCTGCCGCCGATCCCGCTCGCGTCAGCCGTGATCGCCGGGCTGCGGGGCCGCAGGTGACCGTTCGCGCGACGAAACGGGGAGCTGAGCGCACCTCGCTCGAAGGCACCAAGGTGGACGTGATCATCTGCGGCGCGTCGTTCGCCGGCCTCGCCGTCGCTCGCGAGCTGGCGGGAGCCGGAGCCGACGTGCTGCTGCTCGACCGCTATGAGATCGGCGAGCGCGCCACATCGGCCTGCGCGGTTCCGACCCCGTGGATCGCGGCGATGGGGGTCGAGCGGTCCGCCCTTCAGGAGATTCCGTGCATGACCTTCGCGACGCCGCACGGGTCTTGGCGCTACCGGCTGCCGTGGTCGTGGACGGCGTTCGACTACCGCGAGCTCTGCCTCGCCCTGTGGGAGCAGTGCGACGCCCGCTTCGAGACGGCCAAGGTCGATGGGCGCAGCGGCACCGTGATCCACACCGATCGCGGCGACGTCCAGGCTCCGGTGATCGTCGATGCCCTCGGCTGGCGCCGGGTGCTTGGGAACGACGGCTACCAGCCACCGGACGCCCCGCTCTCCCGCGGCCTCGAGGTCCATCCCGAGGATGGGCGGGGGGAGGACCTCGACATCTGGGTCGATCGCTCGCTCGTCGAGCGTGGCTACGGCTGGAGCGTCCCCGCCGACGAAGAGCGGCGGGTCGGGGTCGGCAGCTACCGGCCGGAGGATCACGTCCGCCAGCCCGTGATGGAGCTGGCCGACAGGCTCGGGGTGGAGCAGGTCCGCTATCAGGGCAACTGGTTCCCCCACAGGCTTCGCCAGGGGGCCGAGGACGGCGTCTTCTTCGTCGGCGACAGCGCCGGCCATTGCATCCCCCTGTCGGGTGAGGGGATCAGGACCGCGTTCCACTTCGGCATCGCTGCCGGGCGTGAGATCGAGGGAGTCCTCGCCGGTCGCTCGACTCTCGCCGAGGCCCTCGCCCGGTACGGCGCGTTCAGTGAGTCGCATCGGCGCTTCTACTCCACGACGCTGCTGATGCAGAGGGTGCTCCCGGCGATCCCGCCAAGGCTCCTCACGGCCTTCTTCGCCCTGATGTCGAGGCCGGCAATCGTCAGACGTGCCTTCGGCTGGTACCTCGATCGGGCTGCCCCGCCCGAGCGTCCGGTCGCCACGACCGGTACCCCTTCAGGCCGCTCCGTGCCTGTAGAGGTCTGAGCCGATCCGTCCGCCCTCACCAGCGGCCGCGTTGCGTCCTCGAAGATGAGCGCCGGCACCCCCGATTCTCCTCGGAGGCGCGCTGCCGCTACGATCGCCGAGGCCGTGGATACCGCCAGCATTCGCTTCGACCAGAACGGGTTGATCCCGTGCATCGCACAGGACCGGGCCAGCGGCGAGGTGCTGATGCTCGCATGGGCGAGTGCCGAGGCGATCGAGTTGACGCTATCGACTGGCGAGCTGCACTTCTTCAGCCGGTCCCGGCAGGAGATCTGGCGGAAGGGTGCGACCTCGGGCAACGTCCTCAGGGTGTCCGCACTGCGCCTTGACTGCGACCGCGACTCGCTGCTTGCGATCGTCGAGCCTGCAGGTCCCGCCTGCCACACCGGCGAGCGGACCTGCTTCCACGATGGCGATCTCGAACCGCCCGCTCCGTTCGAGGTCCTGCCCGAACTCGAGCGGATAGTCGCCGCGCGCGCGCTGGAGCGCCCCTCCGGCTCCTACACGGTCGAACTGCTCGACGATCCCGCGCTGATCGGCTCCAAGGTCGAGGAGGAGGCCGAAGAGGTCGCGAGGGCAGCCCGGGAGGAGACCGACCTGCGGGTCGGCGAAGAGGCAGCCGACCTGCTCTACCACCTGCTGGTGCTGATGCGCAGCCGGGGCCTTGGCTTGGTCGACGCCCAGGACGTGCTCGTCGAGCGGCGAGGCGGTCAGGAGAGTTGATCGTCGATCGCGAGTCGATCGCGCAGGCGGTCACACCCTCGAGGGAGGATGCGATCGCGCTCACTGCGCAACATTCGGTCGTGCCCGTCCTCCATACCGTCGTCGAGGACTGCGAGACGCCCGTTTCGGCTTACCTGAAGCTCCGCGGCCGCGGTCCGAGCTTCCTGCTCGAATCGGCAGAGCGGGGTCAGAGCGTTGGTCGCTGGTCGTTCATCGGATTCAACCCCAGGAGTGTGCTGCGCTGGTCGCTCGGTGACGAAGGCAACCCATACGACCTCGCCGAGCAGGCAGCCGGCGGCGGCTCGGTCGCCGAGGTCGAGGGGATGCCACCATTCGCCGGGGGAGCAGTCGGGATGTTCGGCTACGACCTCGTCAGGACGGTCGAGCCGCTCGGCGAACCGAATCCCGATCCGGTCGGGCTGCCCGATCTCGCACTGATGCTGACCGACGCAATGGTCGTCTTCGACCACCTGCGCAACAGGCTCGCGGTATTCGCACTGATCCACTCCGACGCTGGCGACCCGGGAGTGCAATGGGACAGGGCGGTGGACACGATCGTCGACGCCCGAATGCGGCTCGCGTCCCCCCTGCAACCGTCCGAACGGGAAGCGTTCGTCCAGCCCGAGTTCGAGTCCAACACCGGCCCCGATCGATTCAAGGAGATGGTCTCCGAAGCGATCGAGTACATCAGGGCGGGAGACGCCTTCCAGGTCGTGCCCTCTCAGCGCTGGACGGCCGAGACCGGGCTGCCGGCATTCGCCATCTACCGCGGTCTGCGGGCCGTCAACCCCAGTCCGTACATGTACTTCCTCGACTTCGGCGATTTCGAGGTGGCAGGGGCCTCGCCGGAGCCGCTTCTGACCGTCCATGGCCGGCAGGTGATGACCAAGCCGATCGCAGGTACTCGGCCCCGCGGAGAGGATGCAGAAGGCGACCGCAGGCTGGCTGAGGAACTGCTCGCCGACGAGAAGGAACTTGCCGAGCACACGATGCTCGTCGACCTTGGGCGCAACGACCTCGGGCGGGTCTGCGAGTACGGCTCGGTAGAGGTCGAGGAGCTGATGGCAGTCGAGAACTACTCGCACGTCATGCACATCACCTCTTCGGTCACCGGAACGCTTCGCGAAGGGGTTAGCCCGATCGACGCCCTGCGCTCGATCCTTCCCGCCGGAACGCTCTCGGGCGCGCCGAAGGTCAGGGCGATGCAGATCATCGACGAGCTCGAGATGGTCAAGCGCGGTGGCTACGGGGGAGCGATCGGCTACCTGTCCTACTCGGGCGACCTCGACGTCTGCATCCACATCAGGACCGTCGTCGTCAAGGACGGAAAGGCCCACATCCAGGCCGGCGGTGGCACGGTCGCCGACGCGCTGCCAGCAACCGAGCTGGCTGAGTCGGAGGCCAAGGCCAGGGCAGTGATGCGAGCAGTCGAGCTGGCCGCGACCCGGATCGACTGGGTGTGAGGCGATGAGGGTCCTCGTGATCGACAACTACGACTCGTTCACCTTCAACCTCGTTCAGTACCTCGGGGAGCTTGGAGCGGAGATCGACGTCGTCCGCAACGACACTGCGTCCGTCGAGGACCTGCTCGCCGGCGGCCACGACAGGGTTGTCGTTTCGCCCGGCCCCTGCACACCCAACGAGGCCGGGATTTCACTGGACTGCGTCAGGCGCTTCCCGGAGGCGGGGATCCCGACCCTCGGGGTCTGCCTCGGTCACCAATCGATCGCCCAGGCGTTCGGAGGCCGCGTTGTCCGCGGGGAGCCGGTGCACGGCAAGACCGGCGTCATCGAACACGACGGAAAGGGCGTCTACGAGGGTCTCCCGAGTCCGTTGACGGTCGGGCGCTACCACTCGCTCGTCGTCGATCCAGCCGATCACGGAGAGCTCGAAGTCGTGGCGACCGGGGAGAGCGGACTCGTGATGGGTGTCCGCCACGCCTCGTTGCCCGTCGAGGGTGTCCAGTTCCATCCCGAGTCGATCCTGACCGAGGCGGGGCACGCGATGCTCGCCAACTTCCTTGCGGACGGTTACGGAATGCGAAATGGTGCTGCGGAATGAGCGAGCCCCAGTCGAATCCGAAGGTCGTCGAGGCGATCGACGCCCTTTGCGCCGGAGCGGACCTCGGTGTCGACCAGACCGAGGCCGTGCTCGCCGAGATCATGGCCGGCAAGGTCGGGGAGATCCAGACCGCCGGCTTCCTGATTGCCTTGCGCGCCAAGGGGGAGACCCCGGCCGAGATCGCCGGCCTCGCGAAGGCGATGCGGTCGTTCGCCGCCGCCGTCACCACCGCCAGCGCCAACCTCGTCGACACGGCGGGTACCGGGGGCGGACGCAGGACCTTCAACGTTTCGACCACGGCCGCCCTGATCGCCGCCGGAGCCGGCTGCGCGGTCGCCAAGCACGGCAACCGCTCGGCCACCGGCCCGAGCGGTTCGGCTGACCTGCTCGAGGCGCTGGGCGTCTCGATCGATCTGCCCCCGGAGCGGGTCGGGGAGTGCATCGAGCAGGTCGGGTTCGGCTTCATGTTCGCTCCCGCGCACCACTCCGCGACCCGTCACGTGGTCCCGGTCCGCAAGGGCTTGGGAACCCGCACAGCCTTCAACCTGCTCGGCCCATTGACCAACCCTGCGGGCGCGGCCCGCCAGGTCATCGGAGTGGGGGACCCGTCGGCTCTCGAGACGGTCGCCGGCGCACTTGCCCTGCTCGGGGTCGAGCGAGCCCTGGTGGTCGCCAGCGATGACGGGCTCGACGAGCTCAGCACCTCCGGTGAGACCACGGTGCTCGAAGTCGGGTCCTCCGGGGTTTCGCGCTGGACGGTGACACCCGAGGAAGTCGGCCTCGACAGGGCCGACCCGGAGGCCGTAGCGGGAGCCGGGCCGGTTGAGAATGCCGCGGTGACGAGGTCGATCCTCGCCGGTGACAGGGGTGCTCCGCGCGATCTCGCGGTGCTCAACGCTGGGGCCGCGATCCTCGTCGGCGGTCTGGCCGACAGCCTTGAGACAGGAGTCAGGCTGGCCGAGCAGGCAATCGACGACGGCAGTGCAACGTCAGTGCTTGAACGGCTCGTCGCCTTCACGGCCGGAGCGGGCCAATGAACCGCCTCGAGAGGATCGTCGAGCGGACCCGCGAGACAGTCGAGCGCAGGATGGCTGAGGTCCCGCAGGCTGAGCTCATCGAGCTGCTGCCGGCCGATCGCCCTGAGCGAACCTTCCTCGAGGCGCTGGGGCGGCCCGGGATCTCGCTGATCGCCGAGCACAAGCGCCGCAGCCCCTCTGCCGGCGCCATCCGCGAGGATCTCGACCTCGAGTCGGTCGTTTCGGCCTACGAGCAGGGCGGGGCCACAGCACTCAGCATCCTGACCGAGGAGGACCACTTCGGCGGGTCGCTCGACGACCTGCGCAGAGCAAGGGCGATTACCGATCTGCCAATCCTGAGAAAGGATTTCACCGTCGGCTCCTACCAGCTCTACGAAGCAGCCAATGCCGGCGCGGACGCGATCCTGCTGATCGTCGCGGCGCTTCCGCCGTCCGCGATCGGGGAGCTCTCGGCAGAGGCCAGAGAGCTGGGACTCGATGTGCTGGTCGAGGTCCATGACGAGGACGAACTGGGGGTTGCGCTCGAGCAGGGAGCCGACCTGATCGGGATCAACAACCGCGACCTGCGGAGCTTCGAGGTGGACGTCAACAGGACGTTCGAACTGCTGGCCGACATTCCGGCAGGCAAGACCGTGGTCTCGGAGTCCGGGATCCGCGACCCCGAGCAGGTCGCCGAGCTCGATCGGGTCGGTGTCGATGCGATCCTCGTCGGCGAGGCTCTGATGCGCTCCGGCGACCTCTCCGCCGCGACTCGGCAGCTGCTCGACCGGACTTAGCTGATCTTGAGACGAGGCGGCAATCCTCGTCCCATGAAGAAAAACACCCTTTCAGCACTCGGTGGCGGCGCGATCGGCGGGGCAGTGGTCGCGGTCGCCGTCTCCATCTTTGGTTTGGGCCAGACGACGGTTGTCCAGGAGACGGCTGGCGGTCCGACGACCACATCCGGGCGTTCCGCAGTCGCCGAGCAGTCCGGCCCCCTGTCCGCCCGTGACATCTACAAGCGCGACGCCGACGGCGTCGTCTTCATCAAGGCCAACGTCGTCCAGGAATCGACAGATTCCTTTGGCTTCCAGGATCGCCAGCAGGGAGCCGCAACCGGCTCCGGCTTCGTCATTTCCGACAAGGGGCTGATCCTCACCAACAACCACGTCGTCAACGGCGCCTCCGGAATCGAGGTCCAGT